>JAAUPE010000085.1 GCA_012034595.1 Calothrix sp. CSU_2_0
CCAATCCATCCCATTCCCAATTCCCCAATTCCCCAATCCCCATTCCCCAATCCCCAATCCCCAATCCCCCATTCCCAAAAAATTATGAATAAACCCCGTGACGTACAAATTCACCCGATCGCAACTGATACCCGCGTATTTCGTTCTCGCAGTTGGGCACGTTTGCGATTTGAAATCGAATATGCACTTGCTAAGGGAACTACAGCGAATTGTTATTTGATTGAAGGTGAAAAAACTGCTTTAATTGACCCTCCTGGAGAGACTTTTACCGAGATTTTTCTCACAGCTTTACAGCAACGAGTTGATATAAAAACAATTGATTATGTAATTCTCGGTCACGTTAACCCCAACCGTGCCGCAACATTAAAAGCACTACAAGAAATTGCCCCCCAAATTACTTTTGTTTGTTCCAATCCTGGGGCAATAAATTTGCGTGGTGCGCTAGAAAATCCCGATTTACCAATATTAGTTAAACGGGGTGAAGAAACCCTCGATTTGGGTAAAGGACACCACCTCGAATTTGTCCCCACACCTAACCCCCGTTATCCCGATGAACTTTGCACCTACGACCCACAAACAGAAATTTTATACACAGATAAATTATTTGGGGCACATATTTGTGGCGACCAAGTATTTGATGAAGGCTGGCAGTCATTTTTAGAAGATAGAAGATACTATTTCGAGTGTGTTATGGCTCCCCATGCACGGCAAGTCGAGACTTCCTTAGAAAAACTCTCCGATTTGAAAGTGCGGATGTACGCACCAAATCATGGTCCTCTGGTGCGCTACGGTTTGATTGATTTAACCAAAGCTTATCGAGAATGGTTGCAACAACAAACCTCCCAGGAAAATACTGTGGCATTAATTTATGCTTCAGCCTACGGGAATACCGCAACCGTTGCTCAAGCGATCGCCCATGGCATTACGAAAGCAGGAGTGCGGGTAGAATCAATCAACTGCGAATTTGCAGAACCGAACGAAATCCAAGAAGCAATCGAAAAATGTGCTGGCTTTATTATGGGTTCCCCGACTTTAGGAGGACACGCACCAACACCAATTCAAACTGCTTTGGGGATTGTTCTTTCTAATGCTGCCAAAACCAAACTTGCAGGTGTTTTTGGTTCCTTTGGTTGGAGTGGAGAAGCGATCGATTTATTGGAAAGTAAACTCAAGGATGGGGGTTATCGCTTCGGTTTCGATCCTATTCGCGTCAAATTCAAACCTGATGATAAAGTCTTGCAAGAATGTGAAGAAGCGGGAACAGATTTTGCCCAAGCAATAAAACGAGTCAACAGAGTCCGTACAGCCAGCGTTCCAGCTAGCAGCTTAGAGCAAGCTGTAGGTAGAATTTTAGGGTCATTATCGGTAGTTACCGCCAAGCAAGGTGATGTATCGAGCGCTATGTTGGCATCGTGGATATCACAGGCAAGTTTTAGCCCTCCTGGTTTAACGATTTCGGTGGCAAAGGATAGGGCATTGGAAGCGTTGATGCATTCGGGAAATTCATTTGCTGTAAATATTTTGGCGGAAGGAAAGGAATTACGGAAGCACTTTATGAAATCCTACAGTCCAGGTCAGGATAGGTTTGCAGGGATTGAGACTCAAGATGCAGCGAATGGTGCACCTGTACTTTCTGGTGCTTTAGCTTACTTGGAATGTACAGTAAAAGACCGGATGGAGGTAGGGGATCATTGGTTAGTATATGCGACTGTTGATGATGGGAAAGTTTTGAATCAAGATAGTGTGACTGCGGTGCATTATCGCAAATCGGGAAGCCATTATTAGATTTTGGATTTTGGATACATTCGCTGTCGCTCAGTACAAGCTTTGGATTTTGGATTTTGGATTTTAGGAAAAGCTGAATATTTCAATGAATTTGTAGAGATGCGATATTTCGTATCTCTATATTTTTCTGAATTATAGTAGTTAATTTTAGTTTATACCAATTCAAAAGTGATGCCAAGTTCCACGATAGCCTAATAATAACTAGGAAGCATACTCTTATTATTAGAGTTTTTTATACAAGATAAATTATTTACTGAAATTAAAATAAATAACTTAGCTTTATTTTTTAAAATTTACCAAGAGTAATAAATAAAATATGACTCCAGTCATCTTTCTTCTCGCACTAGTTATAATTTTAGGGGCTGTACTGATATTATTTCCCATCTTCATCGAGTATCTTTATCGATCGCACCAATTCTCAGAATCACCACAATCTTTATCTAATTTGGATATTAAAGGTAACATTGCTAGTGGTTATAGATATGTTTGCTGGTTAACAGGTTCAGCAATGATTGCAGCAGCGATTGTCTTGCTATTTCGGATTGGATGGTGAAAACGCTCCAAAATATATCTTGGAAACACCAATTTTTGGTAAAAACATGACTTTTTTCCTATTATACTTATGATTCAATATACCAAAAGGGGTATTAATATAGAAGTGTAAAATGACATGATATAAATGGCTTTTTACTTCCAAAAACGATGAAGTTAGAAGTGCCGATCGCATTCTCATATCCCCATATTATTTTGAATTAATGTATCGATTATCACTAATTATTGTTTTTGGTATGGGATTATTGATGGCTAGTTGTGTTTCTTTGCCTAAAGAAGCTGCTGAAGCTCAATCGCAACGTCGTGCTGGTAAAGAAAAAAGTGCTGCGATTACACCTGTTGATGTCGCGATCGCACGTATTCAACCATTGACACAACAGCCAGAATACACGGGTACAACCATACCATTTCGGATTGTCTCGCTGCGATCGCAAGTCCAAGGACAGTTGTTAGCGTTAAGTACCGATGTTGGGGATGTTGTCAGACAAGGGCAAACAATCGGACAGGTTGACGAAGCATTGCTTGTGACTGCGTTGAACCAAGAGGAAGCGGAACTTGCGGCTTTACAATCGGAAGTTGCCAGGGCAAATACCCAAGTAAGTAATGCTCGTGCGGAAGTGGAAAGATTGCGGTTGGAGCTTGTGCAGTCGGAAAACGATGCCAAAAGACAGGAAAGTTTGTTTAAACAAGGTGCGATCGCGCAACAAATTGCCGAGCAATCCCGCACGGAAGCGCGAACTGCTGCCCAATCGCTGCGGGCAGCTCAAGAGCAAGTACGTAATCAACAACAAGCGGTTGCCACTGCCCAAGGTAGGGTAGTTGCCCAGCAAGCTTTAGTGAATGAATCAAAAAAACGCCGCAATTACGCTAAGTTAATTTCACCAATTGGTGGTGTAATTACTGAAAAAGTTGCCGAGCCAGGTAATTTTTTACAGCCTGGGGGCGAAGTTTTAAAAATTGGCGATTTTAGCCGTGTCAAAGTTGTGGTACAAGTGTCCGAACTCGAACTGAGCAACATTAAAGTCGGACAATCAGCGCAAGTACGTTTAGATGCATTTAACAATCAAACTTTTACAGGTAGAGTTGCCAGAATATCCCCAGCAGCAGATGCAACAGCGCGTTTAGTGCCTGTAGAAGTGGAAATTCCCAATGTGAGTAGCAAAATTGGTAGTGGACTATTAGCACGGGTAAATTTTGCCAGCGAGAATGCTTCTAGGGTTGCCATATCTCAAAGTGCAATCGATGTGGGACAGGTTAAGAATCGACAAAAGGGACAAACTAATTCGCGATCGCTTTCTCAATCGGCAAATAAACCCCGTCAAGCGCAAATATTTGTCCTCAATCAAGGAGATAAACCAACGGTAGCACTGAGGGAAGTGACTTTAGGAGCAAGTGCAGATGGCAAGGTGGAAGTTTTATCGGGATTGCAACCTGGAGAAAGATTTGTGACTCGAAGCGGTAAACCGTTAAAACCAGGGGAAACTGTTCGACTTTCGATTCTCTCAGAAAATCCTCAATAGAAAACTATAAGGGAAAAAATTATACTTGAAACTTTTGTAAAGACGTTCCGGTGGAACGTCTCCTTAATAAACCTAGACGTTCCACCGGAAGTCTCTACTAAATATCAAAATATGCAGCAACTCGAAAACAAACCCAACAGTAACGGTTTCAGTATTAGCGCGATCGCAATTCGTCAACATATTGGTACGCTGATGTTGACTTTGGCTGTAATTGTCATGGGACTGTTTTTTATACAGCAATTGCCTGTAGATTTACTACCATCAATCACTTATCCTCGAATTGGTGTGCGGGTTAATGCCCCAGGAATATCGCCAGAGGTAGGTGTTGATGAAATTACCAGACCACTCGAAGAAGCTTTTTCGGCAACCGAGGGTGTGGTTCAGGTATATTCTCAAACCCGTGAGGGTCAAGTCAATATAGACTTGTTTTTCCAACCGGGGGGAAATATCGACCAAGCTTTAAATGATGCCACTGCTGCTTTTAATCGTTCCCGTGGTGCCTTACCAGATACAATCGAAGAACCTCGGTTATTTAAAGTTGACCCTTCACAATTACCAGCTTACGAATTAGCGCTGACATCCGAACAGCTTCAAGGTGTAGAACTGCGGGTTTTTGCTGAAGAGGAATTAGGACGAGAACTGAGTGTAGTTCCTGGAGTTGCTGCGGTTGATGTGTCGGGAGGGGTTCAAGAAGAAGTCAGAATTAATATCGATTTAGATCGATTGCAAGCGCAGGGAATCGGATTAACCGACATCCTCGACGAATTGCGCGATCGCAACCAAGATATTTCTGGTGGGAGAATTTTGGGTGAAAATTCCGAACCTTTGACACGTACTGTCGGACGTTTTCAAAATGCGGAGGAAATTAAAAATTTATCTTTTGAAGTCTCTTCATCTTCCCAGTCTTCCCCAACTTCCACAAACACTTCTAATTCCCCAGTTTCCACTCCTTCCCGTAGAGTCTATCTCCGGGATTTTGCAGAAGTGATTGACGGTACTGAAAACCAACGGGTATTTGTGACGCTCAACCAAAAACCTGCGGTAAAACTGAGTATCCGCAAGCAACCCGATGCAAATACCATTGATGTTGTTGATGGTGTGAAAAAGCGAATTGAACAACTGCGTCAAACTGGTTTAATTAATGAAGGCATGGTAATTACACCGACTTTGGATGAATCAAAGTTTATTAGAAATTCCATTGCTAACGTCACAAGTTCGGGATTAATTGGCACTGGATTAGCTGCGATCGCAGTATTAATATTTTTGGGTTCGTTGCGGCAAACTTTAATAATTGTCCTTGCCATACCTTTAGCGACAATGGCTGCAATTATCTTCATGGGGTTATTTGGTTTATCGCTGAATGTATTTAGCTTGGGTGGTTTGGCTTTGGGTGTGGGTATCGTTGTTGACAACTCGATTGTGATGTTGGAAAATATTGCCGAAGGTGCGGGAATGACTCCTGGCAAAGACAGTAAAGCAAATTTGAGTAATCACCAATTACTTCAAAAAGCACAAGCAAGCAGCCAAGAAGTCGAATCTGCCTTAATTGCCTCAACCAGCACTAACTTAGTGGCTGTACTACCATTTTTGCTCGTTGGTGGATTTATTTCCCTATTATTCAACGAATTAATTTTAACTATTAGTTTTGCTGTCGCTGCTTCAATTTTAATTGCAGTCACAGTTGTACCGATGATGGCATCGCGAATGCTGGCTTGGCGATTTTCCAGTCGCATTGGTCGCACATGGCTATTAAGAACATTTAATCAACGATTTGACGCTGCCACAAGGGGATATGGTAATTTCCTCTTCAAAGTGCTGCAGTTTCGATTATTAATAATTGCCTTAATCATTATTAGCTTAGGTGGTGCAAGCTTGTGGATGGCTCCGCAAATCCCCCAAGAAATCTTACCCCGAATTAACACCGGACAAGCAAATGCGATCGCTCAGTTTCCTCCCGGTACACCAGTGGAAGATAACCGCAAAGTCATGGATGCAGTGGACAAGCTGCTGTTAGCGCAACCCGAAACAGAGTACGTCTTTTCCACATCGGGAGGAGCTTTGTTTGGTAATAATACCACAGCAAACCCGTTACGGAGTTCCAGCAATGTCACCCTTAAACCCGGTACAGATGTCCAAGCTTACACTGAAAGAGTCACCCGTGAATTTGATACCCTGAATTTAGCGGGAACGCGGTTGCGTATTTCTCCCGGACAAGTACGTGGTTTGATTCTGAGCAATTCCCCCACCAGGGGAGCAGATGTAGATGTAATTTTGCAAGGAACTAATGCCGAAGCTCTCCAAAAAGCAGGAAGAGAGTTACTAACAGCACTCGAATCAGGTGTCACCTCAGCCAGATTTCGTCCCGACGCAGATGCTAGACAGCCCGAAATTCAAATTCGTCCCGACTGGGAAAGGGTTGCCAATGTGGGATTAACTGCCCAAGAAATTGGGAATACCATCCAAACGGCAATTGAAGGAAGTACCCCAACTCAACTACAACGGGGTAATCGTTTAGTCGATGTGCGGGTTCAGTTGGATGAAAAATCAGTACAAAGCGCTTCGCAGTTGCAAAGAATACCGTTATTTACGAGTAATAATCGCCAAATTCGCTTGAGTGATGTCGCAAATATTGTCGAAGGACAAGCACCAGGGGAAATTCAACGCATCAACCAACGGCAAGTATTTATTATTGCTGGGAATTTAAATGAAGGTGCGAGTTTGAGTCAAGCAATTAACCAGGTTAATAGTGTTGTCAATTCTTTAAATTTACCCGCAGGCATATCAATTTTACCAAGTGCGGCTGTTGAGTCAAATCAGCAACTCCAAAGCTCATTATGGTTATTGGGAGGATTAGCGGCATTCCTCGTCTTCGTAGTCATGGCAGTACAATACAACTCCCTCGTTGACCCATTGGTAATTATGTTTACAATTCCCTTAGCATTAGCTGGGGGTATTTTTGGACTTTATATTACCAAAACAGCGATTGGAGCAACAGTAATCGTCGGTGCGGTTTTATTAGTTGGTATTGTAGTGAACAACGCCATCATTATGATCGAACTAGCGAATCAACTTCGCGATCGCAAAAAAATTGACCGTCGCAGCGCAATTTTAGAAGCAGCTCCCCAAAGGTTACGTCCAGTTCTGATGACGACTATTACAACCGTTTTGGGGATGTTTCCTCTAGCTTTAGGTATTGGTGAAGGTTCAGAATTTTTGCAACCTTTAGGTATAGTTGTATTTTCTGGGTTATCGCTCGCGACTTTATTAACGCTGTTCATTATTCCTTGTTTTTACACGACTCTGCACGATTTTCTTGACTTTGGTTGGACAAAATCAATGTTATATCGACTTGGCAAATTGAGGAAACTTTTGGGTTAGAGAACAGCTACAAATGGCACTTCTTATTTAGATGCAAATAAATGAGGGGAAATAATCAGGGGAAATAATCAGGGGAAATAAATGAGGGGAAATAAATGAGGGGAAATAAATGAGGGCAAACAGCCGTTTGCCCCTACGAAGAAATATTATGAATTATAAAAACTTGCAATTCAGTCCTTTAAAAAAGGACTTTCGCCATTAGAGAGAGATTTATAATCGAATCGCACTAATCTACTGCGACTAACTAATTAACACAAACTTACGCAAATTATTATTGTTATTGCGCGATCGCCTTACCAAAACCGCCGTAATTAACAAACGCCAAGCCTGAAGAGATAAAATTGATACATTTACAATTTTTAGAATACTACTAATATTTTTAGTTCTAATCGCCACCAAAGTCCAGTGAAGCTGTAAATAATTTCGCATATCCTGCAAAGTCGGAATATTCGCATGGTGCTTCGCATCCACCAAAGCGTAGATTTTTTCCTTCATTAAAATATTTGTATCCAAACGCTCAAATAAAGAAAACTTATAATTGCAAGCACCAGTCCAAATCGTGCGGTAAGCTAAACACTCATTCAGAAAAATTCCATCCCCAAACTGAGCAATCCGAATCCAAGAATCAATATCATCGCAGTTCGTATCTAACTTTGAGTCCCAACCCCCAGTTTGTAAAAAAACATCACGACGACAAGCAACTTGTACTGGAGTCCCAAAAGGGAGAAACTCCATCAACATTCCATAATGAATATCAGCTTGCGGGACATAAAAAGCCAAACCAGGACCAAACTTAGCAGTGCGACTCAATTCTTCCTCATTTTCATTGACCTGCGCTGCCACACAAGAGGCAATAACAGCTTGTGGACGGAGAGCGATCGCTTTTGCCATCTCCTCCAAACAATTTGGTGCTAAATAATCATCATCATCCAAAAACTTAATCCAATCACCACTACTTTTGTCCACACCAGCATTCACAGTTGCCGCATGTCCCTGATTTGCCGAATTACGACAATAAACTAGTCGAGAATCGCCACGCATTAACAATTCTTGCTGTAAACCTTCCACATAGCTTTGCGTGTCATCCAACGAACAATCATCCGCAACCACCACCTCACAAGACATGGTTTGCTCCAAGGCAGAATTAATCGCCCTTTGCAACAAATTTAGGCGATTAAAAGTCGTAATGACAACACTAAATTTCATACACCTCACACCTGTATTACTTGTCTCATGTTATACAATTCAATTTCAAACCGGCTTCACCGGAAACTCATCAAGATAAAATAACTGGACTAAAAAGTATTAGTCGATTTATCATTAGTGATCGTGAGTTTTTCACCACACAACCATGAACGCCCAAGAAATCATCCGTTCAATCGAAGCGGAACAAATCAAGTCTAACTTACCTGATATCTACGTCGGCGATACCGTTAAAGTCGGCGTAAAAATCAAAGAAGGCGAAAAATTCCGCATTCAACCCTACGAGGGTGTAGTCATTTCCAAAAAGAATGGCGGCATCAACGAGACAATTACCGTTCGTCGAGTATTCCAAGGCATCGGAGTCGAGAGGGTATTCCTTCTCCATTCACCTCGCATCGACAGCATCAAAATCATCCGTCGCGGTAAAGTTCGCCGTGCCAAACTTTATTATCTACGCGATCGCATCGGTAAAGCAACCCGGATTAAACAACGGTTTGACCGTCCCTTGTAGACTTTCTACATATGGGAGATGATTTATTGCGACAGAGCGTAGCCAGACTCAAAAGTTCCCCCGACAAAAAAATTGTTAACAAAAATGCCACATTGCGCTATCATAGACAAAGTTCAGCGCAATAACTGAATCCGAGAACTAAATTCGAGGCAAATCGAGCGCTCTTAGTTCAGTTGGTAGAACGCAGGTCTCCAAAACCTGATGTCGGGGGTTCAAGTCCTCCAGGGCGCGCTTTGTTACGACAATCTCTGTTACAATAAACTAACCCGAAACATCTATATAAACTGCCCAGGCAGCAAATATGCGATATTTCGGGTAAAATTTTTATGTAGAATTTTAGGTAGAACTTTCATACTTGCAGCTTTTGCTCAGATTCTAGTGAAAGCTGCAAGTGTTAATTTAAATGGCAAATTAAATGTCAAAGTCCTACAATGGCAAAGTCAAAACATAAAAAAAGTATTGTTATCTAGTTAAACGGGGGATGGACAACCGTGGGCAAGAAGAACGAAGCAGAAATGCCAGAAAGCTCAGGTGGGTTTAGTATCGGTAACTTTATCGATGGAACTAAAGAAGAATTTGAGAAAGTAGTTTGGCCCAGTCGGCAGCAATTGTTCAGCGAATCCGCCGCCGTACTGTTAATGGTCACACTTTCGGCATCATTAATATTTTTAGTAGATAAATTCTTTACATGGGCAGCAAAACAGGTATTCTGATGACTTCTGCAACAGATGAAGAATATAATCCAACGTTACATTCAGAGGAAGTAGAGCGATCGGCAAACTTAAAAGAAGCTCGCTGGTATGCCGTACAAGTCGCCTCAGGCTGTGAAAAGCGTGTTAAAACTACCTTGGAGCAGCGAATTCAAACCTTTGATGTAGCTGATAAGATACTTGAAGTAGAAATACCTCAAACAAAAGCGCTCAAAATTCGCAAAGATGGCAGTCGTCACGAAACCGACGAAAAAGTTTTTCCCGGTTACGTGTTAGTCAGAATGCTAATGGATGATGACGTGTGGCAAGTAGTGCGAAACACAGCGCATGTAATCAACTTCGTCGGAGCCGAACAAAAACGCGGTGCTGGCAGAGGTAGAGGTCACGTGAAACCATTACCTCTAAGCAATTCTGAAGTCGAGCGCATCTTCAAACAGGCTACCGAGCATGAAGCAGTAGTCAAAATAGACATGACAACTGGTGATAAGATTATTGTACTTTCTGGTCCATTTAAGGACTTTGAGGGAGAGGTGATTGAAGTTAGCCCCGAACGGAGTAAACTAAAAGCCTTACTTTCAATTTTCGGACGGGATACACCAGTCGAATTGGAATTCAATCAGGTAGAGAAACAGAGCTAAAACACAATGGCGAAGAAAGTAGTAGCGGTCATTAAGTTGGCTTTAAATGCAGGAAAAGCCAACCCAGCACCGCCAGTTGGTCCCGCACTGGGTCAACACGGTGTTAACATCATGATGTTCTGCAAGGAATATAATGCCAAAACAGCAGACCAAGCTGGAATGGTGATTCCTGTAGAGATTTCGGTATTTGAAGACCGGAGTTTTACGTTTATTCTCAAAACTCCCCCAGCTTCGATTCTGATCAAAAAAGCGGCAAAAATTGAAACTGGTTCCAACGAACCCAACAAGAAAAAAGTTGGTTCAATCACTAAAAGTCAGTTACAAGAGATTGCCCAGACCAAATTACCCGATTTAAATGCCAATGATATTGACGCAGCAATGAAGATTATCGAAGGTACTGCCAGGAATATGGGTGTTGCGGTTGTAGATTAGTTATTGGGAATGGGGGATTGGGGATTGGGGATTGGGAATTGGGCATTAAGTAATATCACAGAACCAAAATCTAAAATCCAAGAATCCAAAATCCAAGAATCCAAAATCCAAGAATCCAAAATCCAAAATCCAAGAATCCAAAATTTTATCGGGGGAGAGGCAAAGCTTCGTAATTGACCCCAGGAGAGAGAAATGACAAGGAAAACATCGCGTCGAATGCAGGCTTTGCTTGCGAAAGTAGAAGATAAAGATTACGCTCCTTTAGATGCCCTAGCACTTCTGAAAGAAACAGCAACAGCAAAATTTTCTGAAGCTGCGGAAGCACATATTCGTCTAGGGATTGACCCAAAATATAGCGATCAACAATTGCGGACAACGGTAGCATTGCCAAAAGGTACGGGAAACATCGTGCGTGTAGCAGTGATCGCACGAGGAGAGAAAGTTACCGAAGCTTCTAGTAATGGTGCTGATATCGTTGGTTCAGAAGAACTAATTGACGAGATTGCCAAAGGTCGTATGGACTTTGATAAGCTGATTGCGACCCCTGACGTAATGCCCCAAGTTGCAAAACTTGGTAAAATGCTTGGTCCCCGTGGTTTGATGCCTTCCCCCAAAGGTGGTACAGTGACCTTTGACGTAGCAAGTGCGATCGCAGAATTCAAAGCAGGTAAATTAGAATTCCGCGCCGACAAAACAGGTATCGTCCATGTTATGTTTGGTAAGGCAGAATTTTCTCCTGACGATTTACTGGTAAACTTGAAGGCTTTACAAGAAACCATCGAGCGCAACCGTCCTTCAGGAGCAAAAGGTCGCTACTGGCGAAGTATATACATTTCTGCCACAATGGGACCAGCAATTCGACTTGATATTAATGCCCTTCGCGACTTAAAAATTGCTTAAGCAAATCAAGTTTTAGATTTTAAATCTTGGATTTTAGATTTGGATTCAGATTGAATATTTGAATTATTCGATTGGACAATATCAGAACTAAGCAATCCAAAATAAAAATCCCTAACCCAAAATCGCTAATCAAAAATTAAATAATTAGCCAGAGACAGCAGGTGTTATAAACTTAATATCCTGCCGAGGTTTACACCAAACTAATCGCTTCTTGAGTACTTCAAGTAAAGTGTGGGAAGAAATTTGTGCGGAGTAATTACGATTAAAAATCAACCTCGAACTAAAACCCTGGCTTTCGTAGCTGGGGTTTAGTTTTTTGGTTTAGTTTTTTGGTTTACTTTTTGTGATGTGTTTTGGAAATAGTTTTAGTTTATGAAAAATCTAAAACTAAAACTTAAAATCTAAAATCCAAAATCTCTTAAGGAGGTGAGATAAATATGGGCAGAACACTTACAAATAAAAAGGAAATTGTTAACGAACTCAAAGGCACTTTGAGCGAGTCAACTTTGGCACTAGTAATTGATTACCAAGGGTTAAGTGTTGCTGAAATTAGTGACTTACGGCGTAAATTACGCCCTAGTGGCACTGTTTGTAAAGTCACAAAAAATACCTTTATGGGTATTGCCATTCAAGACCAAGAAAAATGGCAACCCTTAGAGGAACTGCTCAAAGGTTCCAATGCTTTCTTGTTGGTAAAAGAAGACTTTTCATCAGCAATTAAGGCATATCAAGAGTTCCAAAAAGCCACCAAAGACAAAACCAAGCTTCGTGGTGGTGTAATGGATGGCAAGCTGCTTAAAGAAGCAGATGTCAAAGTTTGGGAGACTTGCCATCCAAGGAAGAACTCATGGCACAAATCGCTGGTGCTATCAATGGTGTCGCAACCAAGATTGCTGTGGGTATCAACGAAGTACCCAGTTCGCTGGGACGTGCTTTACAAGCTGTCGCTGACAAAGATAAAGATAAAGACAGTGCTGCTGAGTAAGAAATAGTTAGGAGTTAAAAGTTAAGAGTTAGGAGTTAAGAGTTAAGAGTTAGGAGTTAAGAGACAACAACTAACAACTAACAACTAACAACTAATAACTAAATAAGTAACAACTAACAATTTACAACAATCAACAATTTACAGGAGTTAAAAGAATGTCTGCTGCAACCGATACAATTTTAGAACAACTTAAAGGCTTAACCTTACTCGAAGCATCGGAACTCGTTAAGCAAATTGAAGAAGCTTTCGGCGTTAGCGCTGCTGCACCTGCTGGTGGCATGATGATGATGGCTGCACCTGGAGCGGGTGCAGCTGCTGAAGCTGTGGAAGAACAAACCGAATTTGATGCAATTCTTGATTCCGTACCTGCTGACAAGAAGATTGCGATCCTCAAGATTGTCCGTGAATTGACTGGTTTAGGTTTGAAAGAAGCAAAAGACTTGGTAGAAGCTGCACCTAAAGCAGTGTTTGAAGCTGTCACCAAAGATAAAGCTGAAGATGCTAAGAAACGTATCGAAGAAGCTGGTGGTAAAGTTACCGTTAAGTAATTTCTTCTTCATGTTGATTACTCCCAGCTTAAAACCCTGAGATTTACTGAAAAACCTGCTGATGCAGGTTTTTTTTTTTACGGGAATTTTACTTTATAGGTGCTAATTACCTTCTTAATTTGCGACGTAAGGAAAGTCACGGAGAATTTACTGTGCTGAATACAATGTTGTTGCTCACATTCCGCACATTTGCGAATATTGGTATTGAGTCTCAAGACTCAGTACATACGTTTCAAAATGGTACTGGGGGCTATAATATATGGACTTACCCTACTAATGCCTCTGGTTTCCAAATTTTTGGAGGAACAGCAGTAGAACGTTGGTGCTTTAGTTTACTACCAACGTTATTTTTTTACTGATATTTGGACAATACCCAGAGAATCGATTGTAAAACCTAACCGCGACAAATCTGGGTACGAGCCAGATATCATTGTTTGAATTATGGCTAATACTGCGATCGTCCTAATGACTTAGCCTCAATATCTTCGGAAAGTCAAAAATAGGACTGCTATATTAACCCTGAAGTCTTTGGGCATCGCTGATTAACCATTGGTTACTGGCAGCATCCCACACTAAAATAAAACGCACAGAAGCAGGTGAATTTTTGCCATTTTTCAGCAAGTAATTTAATTGTGCGTTTACTACTGCTGTATTCGTGTTTTCTTCAACTAATTTAACTTGATTAATTTCGACTTGTTGTACTCTTCCTCCCCACCAATCTGTATAGGAAGCATATCCTTGTGGATGTAATTTTTTATTAGTTTGAAAAGCAGGAGATAACTTGCTCCAAGCACCTCGCAAATTACCGTTATTGATTGTTGTGTAGTAATCTTCCACAAATTCTTCTACTGATGGTTTATCTGCTTGTGATGGAGTGGTTGGGGAAGGGATTTGTGTTGGTATGGGAATATCTGGAGTCTGAGTTGGTATGGGAATATCTGGAGTCTGAGTTGCTTCTGGGGAAGGTGAGAAAGCTGGTGTTTCAATTACTGGAGGTGGTACAGCTTCTTGCGGTTCGGTGGTAATGCGAGGACGACGTGTCGGTTGTGTTTGACGAATTTGTATTGGTGGTTCGGATTCTTCTTGTGTTTCTATTGGTGTGGGGGAACTTGATATTGTATTTTGCGAAGTTACTTCTTTGTCTGCCAATTGTTGAGGTGGACGGTTGAATGCAGAAGCGATAATTACTGCACTACCGATTAAACCAGCACCAATCAATAAGCCAAATAGAATGCTTCGTGCATTACTTGAGTTGGATATTTGGGGTGAATTTGCGATGCCCTTGGCAACCATCTTCGATGGTATCGCGACGGGTGTTGTTTTAGCTGGGTTATGAGATTGTTGATAATTTGCGGGACTGATGGGAACGGTATTTTGTTGTGTCGGGTTTGGTGGATAATTGTATGTAGCAACGGTAGGTATAGATGCAGCAGAACCTGTTTGTAATGCTGCTAACATTTCCCTGGCACTAGAAAAACGTTGTTGAGGTGCAAATTGTATAGTTTTTTCTAGCAACATTGCAAAACTCGGTGTTACATTGGCTACATGTTGTCGCCACAAAATAGCACCTGTTGCCGGGTCATTGGGTATTTCTTGTGGGAATTTTCCTGTCAGTAAATAGATTGCTGTCATTCCCAAACTATAGATATCGCTAGCAAACATAGGTCTTCCTACCGACTGTTCGCTGGGCATAAATCCTGGTGTCCCAATTACAATTGACCTTGTGGAATTACCGGATGGTGTAAAGACTGTACTGATAGTTTCTTTGACTGCACCAAAGTCAATTAGTACTGGTTTGTTGTCTGTGTCGCGAATGATAATGTTATCGGGTTTGATATCTCGGTGAACGATGCCTTTACGATGAACGTAATCGAGTACGGGTAAAATATTAGTTAGTATGTCGATGACGGCATTTTCGCTCATTGCACCTTGGGTCTGAATTTTGGTGTTGAGAGTTTGCCCTTGAATATATTCTTGAATTAAATAGAATTGTCCGTTTTCTGACTGGGCATTTTCGGAAAAATAAGCATATAAGCGGGGAATTTGGTTGTTTCCATCACCTAATTCCTCTAAAATTGCTGCTTCTCTTTGAAATCTCTCTTGAACAAGTTGGTAAACTTGCGGGTTGTTGTTGATAGGTTTTAGCTGTTTAATAACGCAGCGTCTTCGAGATGGCATTTGGGTGTCTTCTGCGAGGAAAGTATCTCCAAATCCACCGCTTCCTAATGTTTGTATTATGCGATAGCGGTTATTGAGCAGCATTTTATGAATTAGCCAGTCAGAACAAGGGTGTTTCCCATACATTTTACTTTGTCAGCAACGTTTTGGTTTGAATGGGTTTTTTTGACTCTTGTGATTAATGTTACAAAATATAATATTTCCAAGTGCATAACTGGATACGCTTTGTGTACAGGCAATACAGGAATATTGTGATATGTGGGGATTGAGGGATGTTACATATTTAGAGATGTTTGTGGGCAAATTTAACTGTATTGGTGCATAAGCGACTCAAGTCGGACTCTATCAAATAAATAGCGATCGCAACAGCGAAAGAGTTTTTCTACAGTTATCTACAGTTATTTTAGGAGTTGAGCTATGCAATTTTGTTACCGAGGTATTAACTACCAATCTAGTAATGTTGAGTTTTATACAAGTAAAAGTGAAAGTACAGCGATGTATAGAGGAGTATTGTATAAAATCAATGAGAAAGTTAGTAGATTTGGGAAAAAGATTAAACCCTCTTCTACTAATTTGAAATATCGCGGGATTAGTTATATTCGCAATGTGGAATAGTTGTTTATTCTATGTTTGAGTTAGTTGTGCGATGCATCAAGGATGCCGCTTCGCGATCGCAATTATTTAAATAAGCAGGTAGTGCAATCTTTTGTGGTAATTTAGTATCGGGAATGGCATTACCTGTAGTTAATTGTAGTGGTAAAATACCCGCCCAAACAGGCAAATTATAATCGGCTTCGTCATCAATTGGCATTCCTGTACGTATTTTTGCTGATGCTTCAATTAAAGGTAATGCGAGTACCATTGTACCTTGTAATTCTTGCGGGTTTGGTTGACGTACATCGTCCCATCTTCCGGGTAAAATATGTTCGGTAAATGCTTTAAGTGCAGCGAGTTTTTCATTGCGATCGCGAACTATTTCAGCTTGACCAAATATCACAACTGAACGATAATTCATGGAATGATGAAAAGCCGATCGCGCAAGTACTAAACCATCAATTAATGTCACAGTGACGCAGACTTCAACGCTTCCAATTAATGAGCGTAACATTCTGCTTGCTGGGGAACCGTGAATGTAGAGTTTATCGTTAATTCTTCCATATGCAGTCGGAATTACAAATGGTTGATTATCGACAATAAACCCGACATGACACACCAAACCTTCATCTAAAATCTGGTAAATTGTTGTGCGATCGTAATTTCCTCTTTGAGGAATTCTTTTGATTTGACTACGTTGAGTCGAGGTAAATTTTTCTTGGTTGTGTTCGCTTTCAAAGTTATTCATAATTACCTTTGAAGTTTATTTTGATTCAATTAAGTCTAAATGCATTACATTACTTTCAAGAAAACCAAGGTTTTGATAAACAGGTTTTCCTAATGGTGAAGCATTTAAAATAACTCGCGTACAGCCGATAGTTTTTAAGTATTCAACTGCTGTATTTGTGAGTTTTTTGGCAATACCTTGTCTACGATATTGTGGTTCTACATAAACACCCCAAATATAACCAAAATGACGATAATTTGATTTAATTACAGTTGGATATAAACCTACATAAATTTGACAGCTTATTGAAGCTACAATTGCACCACTTATTTCTGCTAAAAAGCTTTTATAAAATAGATTTTGACGGGCATTATCAATAAATTGAAGAATGATTTCCTGCCAATTATCTTCTATTGCATCTTCAGGAATTCCAATATCAATCCACATTTTATAAAAATGTTCAGCGATTAGGATATCTTTATCAGATTTCGCTTCTTGAATAATAATTGGTTGTTGCATCTCTCTTTGTACCTAATTGGAGAAATCATCTTCAAACATTAAAGAATTTGATAGATTCATACCGACTCTTTGGTAAACTTCCTGTGCTTTCGTATTACCTTTATAGACATACAAACGTAACCCAGCAACTTGAGCTAATTGTGCTTGTTGTTTGAGATGCATATAAAGAGAACGAAAAACTCCTTGTTGACGATAACTTGGTTCCACATAGACATCTTGTAACCACCAAAACCAAGCATTTCTCCAATCACTCCACTCAAAAGTTATCAATGCGATCGCAATTATTTTTGCTTCAATTTCCACAACCGTATAAAATCCAAGTTTAGAGTCGTTAAGTACAGCTTGAATACCTGAAGTAATTGTTTCCGATTTGATTTTTTCTCTTCTTATCTCCATCGCTAGCGATTGATTGAATTTAACTATAGTTAATAAATCTTCTAATTTTGCTTTGCGAATCATACAACTTGTCTGGTTCATAAAATTTTTAAATTATTATTTATTTCTATCTGAATTAATAGAGATAATTGTATGAAAACATAAGTTTTTGAAACCAAACACTTTCGTTTTCAACAACATATTTAAAGATTAATTTCCAAAGTGGTCTTTTACAAGAGCCACTTTGCTAATTTATTACCAGTCCACTTTGAATCTGAAAGATTGAGTTTTGACAATGGATTTAGTGATTACCGTCGATAAGCATTCCCCCTTACCCTTGCATCAACAAATTTACGAAGAACTGCGTCAAGCTATCCTCTGGGGGAAGTTATCACCAGGAAAACGAATTCCTTCAACCAGGGAAATAGCAAAATTCTTGGGAATTTCTCGGAGTACGGTGACACAGAGTTACGAACAACTTCTAAGTGAGGGGTATTTAGAAACTATTATTGGTTCGGGAACTTATGTTTGTACTCAACTTCCAGATGATTTATTGGAATCTCAACCTGTTAAAACGACAGCAACAATAACTCGTCCAGAAGTTAAATTATCCCGGTATGGAGAAACATTATTGCAGACAGAATCAGTTCCCCGAATAAACGAGAAAAAAATAGAGATTAACTTTCATTATGGTCGTCCTAACTTTAGTAATTTTCCGATTAAATCTTGGAAAAAATTACTTTCTAAACATTGTAATTCAGGTTTAAATTGGTTAGATTACTCCATAGAACCTTTAGGATATAAACCTTTACGGGAAGCTATTGTCAGTTATATTTCTCGTGTCCGTGCTGTTAATTGTCAACCCGAACAAATATTAATTACAAACGGAACACAGCAGGCACTAGATTTAATTATGCGTCTTTTAATTGAACCTGGTGATATTATTGCTTTAGAAGAACCAGGTTATCTTACCGCTAGGCTAATTTTTCAAACCCACGGTGCAAAACTATTACCAATCGCTGTTGATAGTTCTGGTTTAGTAGTAAGTAAACTAGCTGATAGTGAAAATATCCGACTTGTTTATGTTACACCTTCCCATCAATTCCCTACAGGTGCAATTCTCTCTTTACCAAGACGTTTAGAGTTACTAAACTGGTCTATACAAACAGGTGCAATAATTATTGAAGATGATTATGACAGCGAATATCGGTATGGAGATAGACCAATTCCGGCTTTACAAGGGTTAGATAACAGCAATTCAGTACTGTATATTGGTACTTTTTCTAAAGTCTTATTTCCATCATTGCGAATTGGTTATTTAGTACTTCCCCAAAATTTAGTACCTATTTTCGCTCGTGCAAAATGGTTAAGCGACAGACATCTACCAATTTTAGAACAGCAAGTATTAGCAGAGTTTATTACAGAAGGACATTTGGAACGACATATTAGAAAAATGCGATCGCACTATGATTATTGTCGTCAAGTTCTCGTCAAAGCTTTAAAATATCACTTTGGAGATAGTATAGAAATTTTAGGTGAAAAAGCTGGTTTACATATTATGGTCAAGTTACAAACAAATATCAGCGATGATGAAATTATTCAACGTGCAGCTAAGGTAGGAGTGGGAATAATATCAGCTTCTATTCAATACATCAACCCAAATTATTCTGGTGAATTTATTTTTGGTTATGGAGAACTTGACGAACAGCAATTAGTTGAAGGAATTTATAGATTAGCACAGGTAATTAATTCTTAAATTTATTAACTTAAATGTGACTGATATGCATAACCAAGAAATTATCTTAAATGCAGGTAAAACCAACTTAGGGAAAATCATTCGTAAAGGTAATACGATTCGTCGTCCAATTAATGGAAATAGCAATTTTGTCCAAAAATTATTATGCTATTTAGAAACTGTGAATTTTGATGCATCACCACGTTTTCTAGGAATTGATGAACAAGGAAGAGAAATTATTTCTTATCTCGAAGGTGATGTTCCGTCAAATTTAATTTACTACTCAGACGAAGAATTAATACTAGCAGCGAAGCTGATTCGTAGATTTCACGACATCACAGCAGGTTGTGAATTAGCAGGTACGCAAGAAATTGTTTGTCATCATGATTTGTCTCCATGTAACTTTGTTTTTATTAAAAATGCTCCTATTGCAATCATTGACTTTGAGATGGCAGCACCAGGAAAGCGCATTTTTGATTTAGCATATGCAGCTTGGTTGTGGTTGGATATTGGTAATATTGATATTACTGCGAACGAGCAAAAACGTCGATTATTATTGTTTGCACAAGCTTATGGAATTTCTGATATTTATTTACTCATTCAAGTGATGTTACAGCGACAAACTATATTGATGCAGGAAGCGATTAAACGGGATAAACAATGTATGCGAAAGTGGGTACAATCTAGTTTAGATTGGACATATATAAATTTAGATAAAAATTGATATTTTTACCTTTTAGAAAATAAAATTATGATAGGTTATAAATTCTCAATTGAGATTATTTTTTCTAACAATTATCGTTGGTAAGGATAATAATATTGGGGACTTACAACTGGTGATTGATAGACATTTGTAGGTGCAATATTTCCCATATTATTGGGTATAGGAGTCATGAATGTAGAGTTACCAGAAACTGGGTTCATTATCGGAGCTTGATAACTAGTTTGAGGAACTTGATTAGTATTTGTATTCGGTAATGTGGGACTAATCGCAGGATTTTGAATTGGATTTGTGGAACTAGGGTTTATTGTGCCATTATTCGGCACTGTGTTACTTGGTATTACATTACTTGGTACTGAATTACCTTCGCTAAATTGCTGGTAAGCAGCACGGGAAATCGAACTAATTAACTTTTCCGCACTTGCATCATTTCTTGGACGCTGCACCATCACAGCAGCAATGTAACGTTTTCCCGTCGTTAGGTCAACTAAACCTGCATCGGCTAAAACTGCACCAATTTCTCCAGTTTTATGGGCAATAGTTGCACCTTGTCCCAAACCCGACGGTAATAAATTATCCTTCACTGTGCGACGCATAATATCGAGAATACGATCGCGTGATTGCATACTCACCAAGTTACCTTTAGTCACAACTGCAATCAAATTCGCTAATTCCTTCGGAGTCGTGGTATTTGTCCCTTCCACATCGGGTAAAATATTCCGAATCGTTGTTGTATTCAGTCCCCAACTGCGAAAACGCTGATTTAATGATTCCATTCCACCCAAGCGCTCAATCAGCATATTCGTTGCCGTATTGTCGCTAATTGTAATCATTTTATTGACCACTTCCAGGGCAGTATAGGTAGTTCCCGCAGGTTTAT
Organism: Calothrix sp. CSU_2_0; assembly: GCA_012034595.1. GTDB lineage: Bacteria > Cyanobacteriota > Cyanobacteriia > Cyanobacteriales > Nostocaceae > Brunnivagina. The sequence goes on from JAAUPE010000085.1 coordinate 20,892, forward strand.
ATTGAATATCCCCCGAACCAGTTGCGATCGCGCTTTTTGTGGTGGTCATCGTTTCATCAAGACGAATTTTCCCAGCATCCACATCTTGGAAAAAAGCCACAAGAATCGGAATCTTAATTGTACTCGCAGCTGAGAACATTGCACCGCCATTCAAATCTACATAGTGACCACTATCTAAATCGGCAATAAATACACCTGGAGTTAAGGTTGGGTTAGCTGCTGCCAGACTTTGGATCGAACCACGGAGCGTCGGTATTTCTTGCGATATGACCAAACCAGCACTATTCCCAGGAGATTGGCTTGATTGCGTTAGGTTCGGGGTAACTGTCGGAGTCGCTGTTGGGTTTGCAGGATTTAGCTTCGTTGTTGGGTCTAAAACAGATAGTACCGTACCTACGATCGCACCTAATCCCACCCCAACAATTAATAAACGTAAAGCATACAAAATATTGCGTGCCATTGGTTTAAGTCGCGTCTTTCGACTGGCAGCAGTTCTGCGAGGTAACGGTTGCTTGCGTACCTTCACCAATTTCCCCTTGTTGCTGTTGGGATACAGAGGAGGAATTTTCCCTTTCTGGTTCGATGGGGTTACAGACTTTCCTGAAGATGCGATCGCAGGTTTTCTTACGACAGGTTTTCTCACCACAGGTACATGAGCTAAAGCATTCGGATTTACTTTAGCTTGATTTTGATTTTGCACAGGTTTTTGTCCTGGACGCAAACCCTGACCACGGGTTACGGGTTTACGTCGTGACGAAGTTGCCAATTTGTAACTTGAATCTGACACTATTACTCCTTGTTACCCACTCAACTGAACTTTTTACCGACTGCCGAGCCAAATATGTACGTTGAAAATAATTTAAAAATAATTTAAAAATAATTTACAAATAATTGGAAAATCATCTAAAAAATAATGTGATGTTAAAAATAAATATTTACACAGTAAATTCTCTAAATCCGGTTTTTTAGTAGGTATTTGCTGGCTAAACAGACTATTTTTACTAAAAAACCAGTTTTTTGCCTAAGTGTTTCCCATCAATCGCGACATCCCGGAGGAGATGTCTGTCACCATCGCACTTGTAGCATTTTTTTGTTTAGTGTAAGCCATATTATTTAATTTGGGAAAAGATATCGCTACATAATCATAAAAAAATCCCAAAAAAATTTACAAGTTCTGCTCGTGATTTTTGTCACCCATTGCCCATTCTATCTGACGCAACATTCCTCTCAACATAGATAATTCCTTAGTTCGTAATTCTGCCCTGTTATAAACTTGTCGCAGCTTTTCCATACGACTGGCAGCAGTATGGGGATACAAATAACCAACCTGGAGCAGTAGCGATTCTAACTGCTGATAGTAGGATTCGACAACATCTAAAGATGCTAATTCTGACTTAGAGGAGGAATTTTTAGTTGTAGCCAAGTCAGAGGAAAATGACAAATCGGCAATTTGCGCTAGTTCGTAGCAACAGATACCGACAGCAGCAGCCAGATTCAGCGATGGATACTCAGCACTAGAAGGTATACGAACAAACCTCTGAGCATAATTTAATTCTTGATTGCTTAATCCCCGATCTTCCCGACCAAAAATCAAAGCACTTGGTTGTCCCCCCGCTTCCAACAACCACGGAAAAGCCGCACGAGGAGATTCCAGAGGGGCATTCCAGTCATGATTAACACCTGTAGTTGCGATCGCACGTTTGCAACCCTGTAAAGCCTCTTGCAAGCTACCGACAACAACCGTAGATTCGAGAACATCTTTGGCATGAACTGCCATTAAATTCGCTTCCTCACCAAAATAGTCGCATCGGGGGTTGACTAAAATTAGTTGATGCTGTCCGAAATTTTTCATTACCCGTGCTACAGAACCCACATTTAAAGCACCAGCAGGTTCAACTAATACAATTCTGACTTCAGATACAGTCATTAATTCAATTATGTTTACTTAGGATATATTAGTACGTTCCTAAAATTGGTAATACTTTATTTTTCAAAAGTTTAATTAAAGCATCATCCATATAATCATATTCATCTGGTATATTCAAACAAACAACTCGCTTGTTTTTGAGAAAATGCTGAAATTTTTTAGATAATTTATTTCGATGTACTTTTTCCATGACAAAAATCATATCTGCCCATTGAATAAGTTCTGGAGAAACAGGTACTTCCGCATCATGATTTAAGCCAGCAGATTCAGCTTCCAAACCTGCATATTCAGAAAATATTGCTTCTGCGGTGGGACTTCGTAATTTATTTTGACTGCATATAAACAACAGCTTTTTCATCTTTTTTGGTGAGCTAGCTAACTAGAATTGCGTTTATTCTTAAGCCAATATGTTTGCATTTCTCCCTTTCCCTTGACAGAAATTGTCCCCCGCTCTTCCAACAAAAAACTTCCTTCTAATAATTCAAAAGTAGCAGCACTCACATGAACCCGACCAGGAACACCGTGGGATTCCATCCGACTAGCAATATTTACCGTATCACCCCAAAGGTCATAAATAAACTTCTTAATTCCAATCACACCAGCAACAACAGCACCACTATTAATCCCAATCCGAATTTGAAAACTTTCCCCAGTATCCAGATTAAATTGCGCGATCGCATCAAGCATATCCAGTGCCATACATGCAATTGCGATCGCATGATCTGAACGTGGTTGTGGCAAACCACCAACAACCATATAAGCATCACCAATCGTTTTGATTTTTTCTAGTTTATAAGTTTCGGCAAGTAAATCAAACCGGGAAAATATTTGGTTGAGCAAATCAACCAATTTCTGTGGAGGAATACGACCAGATAAATCTGTAAAACCAACAATATCAGCAAACATCACAGTCGCATCACTATACCCATCCGCAATTAAAGTACTACCAGCGAGATTAGTTCCAGTCGGTTGATTTTTCTTCAGCCGTTGTGCGATCGCTTGGGGCAAAATATTTAAGAGCAAATTTTCCGACTGCTCTTGAGCAACTTGGGTATCATGTAGCGCTAACCCCAATTTTGACATTGCATCCTGAATTTTTTGTACAGCTGGACGAAACACCAAAAAACCCTCCAGCAACAGCACCAACAGCATTATTAAGAGCAAACCATACTCCAATTTTTTGAGTCGATTTACTCCTGCAATGGTTTCTTGGTTATACCAATCGGCAACTTCATCTAAACCCAGCATCAAAGTATTTTCTTCAACTAACAACTGAGCGATCGCTAATTTATCGCTGGGATTTACATTTCTTTCTCCAGGAAGAAGTAAATTTTCCCGTATCTTATCACCCATCATCTGCACAGCAATTTCACGAAACGCAGTTCCCGCAGGTTTCATTTCCTGTAACTTGCTTGTCCAGATAGTCTGTTGTGCTTGGGAGAAACCAGGGATATTTTGAGTCACACTACCCATTTTTTCACCCGTATCTTTCCAAGAAACAAGCAAATTTTTAAGTTCCTTTACCCGTTGCTGTCGATTATTGGGATCGGATTCCATCTGAATTCGCATCACAGCTTTTGTCATTTGCTGACAAACCGTCTGTCGTTGTCTAATTAAACTAACAATTTCTAAATTTTTCTCTTGCTGTACCAACATCCCCTGCACTACCATTTGTCCCGCAACTGATAAAAATGCGACAAGACTCAGCGATGCAATATAAAAAGCTGTCAAACGGCTTGTAGAGGTTTGTAAAGTAGGCTTTTTCTGCATTTGTATTGTATTTTATACCTTGGCGAACTCCGCGTCTTGGCGGTTCCAAAAATTGAATAGTTTAACTTTAACGAAACCGCACTACTTTATAGTTCCCAACCAAATTATAAAAATAACCATTTTTGACAAAAATAAAAACCAGCTTCATATTGAAACTGGTTGTTACGAAAATCCTAAATCCGAAATTCAAAATACGAAATTCAACATATATTAATAAAGACGTTCCACCGGAACGTCTCTACGAAGATGGAAAATCGGAAATACGAAAATCCAAAATCCAAAATCGAATAAATTACTTCAATTCCGGATGTGCCTTATCTTCAGCACTCAACCTACCCATATTATTAATTGTGGCAATCATTTGATACAAACGTCCCAAATCCCGTTGATTAAAATTCAATATCAAACGCGGTAAATCAATCGTTTCGTCTTGTCCTTCCTGGGGTAAAGCCTGACTTTTTTGGATTTTCCCCTTGACTAAAATATCGCTAAACTCTGTATTGAGCTGGTCAACTTCAGCATCAGATAAATTTGACTTGAGACGAATTACCAATTGGTTACTGACATAACGACTTGAATGGTAAACTTGATAAAAACTGGTAATAGCATTACAAGCTACCTCCAGATTATCTGTAATCGTGTAAAGATTAGGGTCTTCCGGACTAACTAAACCAGTTTTCAGCAAATGTTCGTCAACATACTTACTCCAAGACAGCCAATAGTCACCACCAGGATGGTCAATTAAAACCAAAGGTACAGGACCAAATTTCCCAGTTTGGCTGAGAGTCATACACTCAAACGCTTCATCCTGAGTCCCAAAACCCCCAGCAAACACCGCAACAGCATCACTTTCCTTGAGCAAAAACAGCTTGCGGGTAAAGAAATACTTAAAATGAATTAACTTGCGATCGCCTTCAATATACGGATTCGCTTGCTGTTCAATGGTAACTGAATATTCAAACCAAAAGAATTATCACGCCCAGCACCTTCATGCCCAGCCTGCATAATACCACCACCGCCACCAGTCATCACCATAAACCCTAACTCAGCGACACGATGGGCAAATTCCAGTGCCATCTTATATTCTGGGGTTTCTGGAGCCAGACGTGCGGAACCAAAAATCGTCACTTTGCGAACATGACGGTAATCATAAAACATCTGGAAACCGCGTTCCATATCAGCCAAAGAAGACGACAAGATTTTCCAATCAAGACGTTCAATTTCGGTATCAGCTAAACGCAAAATTGTCAATAGCGCCTGCTGGATGAATTGTCGATGCTTTGACTCTGGTAAGCGATCGATTAATTCAGCAATATTAGTTTGGAGAGACTCTAATGTGTCAAACGACGTATCCAAGGTCATGAGAAATGCCGCCAAAAGGCTTTATATTTTACTTACAAATTGATGTAGATTTAAGACGTTGCTAAATATGAGATATGAAATACGCAAATCAAATATGTGAAATCCTCACTCTCTGCACCTTTGCGCCATTAGGTGAGACAAATTCATAGATTTAATTCAGTCCATAAAGTAACCATTCAAACTTAACCTACTTCGATCGCCGTCGCAAGGGTTTGAGACACAGCAAAGTCACCCTGAGAATCGCCGAGAGTGAAGACAGAGGAAAAAGAAAAAACGCCTTCAGTCGTGAAACCAAAGACGTAATATCTAGTCAATTAATGCCTAAAGTAATAAGTTGCGTGGGAAGAGAACCTGGTGGAAGACTAAATCTCCCAGCCTAGCTTGGAAAGTTTCCTCCGTTAGGCAAACTTCGGGCGATTTCGATACAGACAGAGAAAATAATAAATGAGCCAGGATAACTAGCACAAATCACTTGCACAACCGGAGTTCCTGGGGTTGAACTAAGTGTAGCCAGTAGGGCGATCGCATTGCCAAAAAGTCATAACCCAAAAAGTCATAACTTTAATAAATTTAGTCATGCTCACACCATCACAACTTTGTATCAAGTCCTCTCTGACTCGTAAATGCTTCTCTACAAAATTACTTAACTTTATAGATATTTTTCCAAAGTATTGGCTAATGTAGTTTTCGGAACGGCTCCGACAACCATATCAACTTTTTGCCCACCCTTAAAAATCATCAAAGTTGGAATACTGCGGATACCATACTGGCTGGCAACATTCGGATTTTCATCGGTGTTAAGTTTGACTACCTTGAGTTGCCCTTCGTACTGAGCTGCAATTTCTTCTACTACGGGGGCTACCATCCGGCAGGGACCGCACCAGGGTGCCCAAAAGTCAACTAGAACAGGGACTTCGCTGTCTAGAACTTCCTGCTTGAAAGTAGAATCGGTAACTTGTGCGGCTGCTGACATGCCTTAAGACCTTGCCTAATATTGTTTTTGATTTTTGTGAAAATTCTACCACAGTGAAATGCACTGCTTCGGACTCGTGCATATACATTTACATCTACCTTTAGAATTTATTCACAATATTTCTGGAATTGGCTATTAATGAATTAGAAATTCTCAAGGTAGACGAGGTTTCTCAATCGTATCATTCGTAGGGGCTGGGTATCCCCGCCCCTTATATGTTGGGTTGGTATTGGTCTTTTTGTTTGTGTTCCCTGTTCTTCCATCCCTTGCACCGAAACCGAGTAAGTCGAAGTAGAGGGTTGCGGCTGTTCCTGCTTGGATACCAGTTAAATCGACTTTAAATGTAAGTGGTTGGTTGAGGGTGAGTTGAGTACCGGGGGTAGTGAGGTCATATTTTCCTGCGGCTTCGCCTGTGGTGGCTCGGAAGGCTGTGTCAGCTAGGGTTTGGGTGAATTCGCCGTTTTCCCAGGGAGTTTGGTCGATGAACCAGCCCACGCCGTTGGCATCAGCGTCGATGAGGAGGGTGCCGCCGTTGGGACGACCATATTGGTCGAAAGAGTTGATTTGGGCTTCGGCTAGTTGTCCGATGGGGAGGTCGGTGATTTGGAGGTTGATGTTGAAGGTGGGGTCGAATAAGGTAGCCCAGGAATCAGTAGCATTATATTTGAGATTAGAAACAAAATTGGAAGTTAAATAATGGTTTTGAAAATGACTCCAGAAGAATTGGTTGGTAGCTACCTCCAAGGGGAACGTGATTTTCGAGGAATCAAGTTGATCCAATCCCCGTTCGATGTCGAAGGAAACGAAATCGACTTGCGGGGAAGTGTCCTCAATCATATAAATGCTACTTGCGCTTACTTCGACAGAGCTATTAACATTGGAGCGCTGGAATATGCTATTTTGGCTGATGCTAGCTTCCAAGATGCTCATATCCCCGACCAACTTATCTGTCGTGGCGGAAATTTGATTTGGAGAACTATTATGCCCGATGGCACTATCAAACTTGGTCCCCAGTGCGGAGACGGGGAAGGTAGATAGTGCGATCGCAATCCCCCGTAGGTTGGGTGGAGGCTTTGCGTAACCCAACACATGATATTAATAAAACAGAAATTTTTTAAACAATCAAATAATTAAATTCAACCATAAAAATAGACGCTTCAAATATTAAATAAAATGTTGGGGTACGACGCAAATATATATCAATCAATTCACTTCATATATACCTCTTGCGCCTGCACCCAACCGACAAATATATTATTTATAATCAAGAAAATACATGGTGAAATACCACAAAGTGTTTTCCAAGTGCGATCGCAATCCCTCGTAAGTTTGGTGGAACGAAGTGGAACCCAACACATGATATGAAGAAAACGGAAATTATTTAAACAAAAAAAATAACTAACTCCAATACTTAAAAATTAACTCTTCAAATATTAAATAAAATGTTGGGTTACGGTGAGTCCAATTGGCGGTGTCGGTTTCCGTCCCCGCAGTCCCCTCAACGGGGGGGAACCCCCGCACGGGGCTGCTCTTCGCCAAACTGGCGAATCCGAAGGGTGAAAATTATAGATTTATAGTTCTGGGTTGCTGACAAAATATACTGAGATATCCCTTTAGTATTAAGTGCGATCGCATCAACAAGAAATGCATATTCTCGAATAAATCATACTTTTTTTATTTGAATAGGTCGATAAAATCACGGTTTTTTTTCGCGATTCAAATGCTTTGCTGCGATATAAGCTAAACGCTACTCTCCGAGATGGCTTTGCCAATGTCTACCTTTGGAAGTTACTCCATGCCTAGCCGCAAGGTAGCAATCTCAAATTCTTTATAAAAACACTTGTTGAAAACCCTTGAGGATGTGACTCGTAGCGACTCAGGTATTCATCCGCCGCATTGGAATTTCTCTATAAATCTTGACTAACCCTACAAAAGGAACCGCCCGAACAGTAGTCCGGGCGGAGTGTGGTGTGAGGAGTGAACGGAAACATGCGTCTCCGCTATCTCTATTGTAGGCGACATATGAAATTTTTCCAGTGATTGTTTAAGAGCCTGGAAAAATTTATTTAAGAATTTGATGATGAAATTGAGAAGATATGGAAAAAGGCAACGGGAAATGGGAAAAAGCAAAAAAATATGAGATTTGACTTCCTGTTGTCCCTTTCACCCTTCTTAATTTATTTACCCATACCCAATTGTTGAGCTTTTTGGTAAACTTTGCCTTCAGTCAGCAATGAAGGTGCAATAACGACTTCGACTTGTTGCATTTCTTTAATATTTTTAGCACCTAAAGTACCCATACTAGTCTTTAATGCTCCCAAAAGGTTATGAGTACCATCATCAAGTCCTGCGGGTCCTCTGAGAATTTGCTCTAAAGTACCTGTAGTTGCGACACGAATGCGAGTACCGCGTGGTAAAACTGGGCTAGGTGTTGCCATGCCCCAATGAAAACCCCGTCCAGGAGCTTCAGCAGCACGGGCAAAGGGTGAACCAATCATTACACCATCAGCACCACAGGCTATACATTTACAGATGTCACCACCCGTAATTAAACCGCCATCGGCAATAACTGGGATATATTTGCCTGTTTCCCGGAAAAAGTCATCACGGGCAGCAGCACAGTCGGAAATAGCAGTTGCTTGGGGAACTCCCACACCCAACACTCCCCGCGAAGTACAAGCAGCGCCAGGACCAATTCCCACCATAACGGCGGCTGCACCTGCTTTCATCAAATTTAAGCTGACATCATAGGTGACGCAGTTACCCAATGCGACAGGCATGGGCATTTCTTGGCAAAAAGTCGCTAGGTCTAAAGGTACTATCGATTCGGGTGACAAGTGTGCCGTAGAAACTACCGTTGCTTGGATAAAAAATAAATCTGCACCAGCTGCTGCCACAACCGAACCAAATTTACTCGCTCCTGCTGGGGTTGCACTAACTGCGGCAATACCACCTTGTTGCTTGATTTCTGTAATTCTTTGCGTGATTAGTTCGGGTTTAATGGGTTCGGCATATAGTTGTTGCATCAACCCCACAAATTCATCTTTACCAACTGAGGCAATACGGTCTAAAATTGGCTCTGGATTTTCGTAGCGAGTTTGGATTCCTTCGAGGTTCAGCACGCCTAATGCACCCAACTTCGATAAACCTACTGCCATGCGGACATCGACTACGCCATCCATCGCGCTGGCAATAATGGGAATTTCCCGCTCAATATTGCCAATGCTCCATTTTGTATCCGCTAAATTTGGATCGAGTGTCCGATTTCCGGGGGATAAAGCAATTTCATCAATCCCATATGCTCTGCGGGCAGTTTTCCCCCGTCCGATTTGAATGTCCACGCTGCTAAGTTCCCAAATCTGTTTTAAGGCTAAGTTATCAAATTTTAAGTTACTTAGTGGCATTTTTTCACGGCAATTAAAGCTACATCCCGCTCTTTCTAAGTGTGATATGTAGCTTGTTTCACTATAGGAGGTTGGTGTATCTACAGGATATTTATTTAATTAACCGCCAAGTAAGCCTTAGACACAATGGAGGGGGGATATGGGGTTTAGATGGGGTTTGGCTGACTTAAGACCTCAGGTAACTTGCCCCATTTATATCCACAATTGAACCCGCGAGAAACTCCGAGCCGGGAGCAGCTAAGAACAACACAGTTTGGGCGATTTCCTCTGGTTTTGCGACCCTATTCAAGGGGCTTTGCTGGCGAATTTCATCCCCCGCAGGACTTGACAAAAGTTCGCGAGTCATGTCTGTTTCGACGAAACCGGGGGCGACTGCTGTAACAAAAATATTATACGGTGCTAAGTGCTGCGCTAAGGATTGGGTAAAAGAATTGAGAGCGGCTTTACTGGCTCCATAAGCTGTAGCGGTGGGTTCTCCGCGAAAGGCTCCGCGAGAAGTAATGTTGATAATGCGTCCGCTTTGCTGTTGCATCATGTATTTAGCAACACAATATGCTAAGTTCACTGCGCCGAGTAAATTAATATTTAAATTTCGCTGCCAAATTTCTTGCCAATCTTGGTAACTGGTTTGATTGAGGGGATGTTGTTGATAGATACCAGCATTATTGACCAAAATGTCAATGTGCCCAAATTCAGCAATGATTTTATCGACCATTTCCACGATCGCAACGGGATTTGCTAGGTCTGCACCGATGATAATATGTCCTGTACCTGCCAAAGTATCCCGGAATTTTTCGCTAATCTGACGCTGCTGGTGGTAATGAATGGCGACACGGGCATTGGCAGAGGCAAAAGCAAATGCGATCGCTTTACCAATGCCTCGCGAAGCTCCCGTAACCAGCACCGTTTTTCCGTGAAAGTCAAAGTTAATCAGACTTATACCAACCTGTTTCTAAAGCTATTAATTTTCTCTTTAAAACCGCAAACCCACGCCACCTTGTAATGACAATGCTGTCCCACCTCCATTGCGGAAAGCATCGAAGGCAATAATTGCATTTCCAAAAATTACCGTGTTGCTATTGGGTACGTTGTAATCAACACCTGGTTGGAGGGCAAAGGCAATTTTGTTACCCACTGGTGAAGGTTCATCACCACCAGCTAATACCAATCCCGCACCAATATAAGCGTCTGTTTGCCAGTTGAGGGGTAAGTCGTAGGATACTGTGGGTACGACTGCCACGCTTCTACCGATTAAAGCTTGGGCACGGAAGGAAACTGGTGTTTCCAAAAGTTTGTAACGGACGGCTAATACACCCCCAATTTGAGTCCCATCAGAAAGACCAACGGATGGACCAATGCCGACGTAGCTACCGTAAGCAACCTGTGCTTGGGCTGGTTTGGCAAATTGGGTCAAACTTAAAATTGAAGTTGCGATCGCCAATGATGTTAAGTATTTCAAATGTTTCATGTCCCGACTCCTCACGTATTTTTTTAAATGGGCAATGGGCAATGGGCAATGGGCAATGGGTATAGAAAATAAAATTCGGAATTAAACCTCGTCTACCTTGAGAACTGTAGTTTCCAACAAAGACCTTGAGATTGCTTCCTTACGTCGCAATGACACATTTGAATAGTTAAAAAACTCCAGGTTTGATCGTGGACGAGGTTTAGTTGTTGTATAAGTAACTTGTATTGCAAATTATCCAACATCTCAACCCATGCCCATCCCTATGCCCATCCCCATCCCATGCCCATCCTACATTCATACTACGGACATCTGGA
>JAAUPE010000086.1 GCA_012034595.1 Calothrix sp. CSU_2_0
TCATGATGTTTTTTGTTATGGGTTTTTCACCAACATCATGAGTGAAATTTTACCAAAAACTAATGTTTAAACAACGGGTTAAAACCCGACCCTTCGGGAAGCAAGCTACGAGTCGGATTTCATCCCCTCGATAAATCGTAGGGGTTCTCATCCTCCCGTGTTTATTTGATAGATTCCATTTTGGATTTTAGATTCAAGAAACCTGATTCGACAAGGTATCTATAAATCAACCTGTCACAATCCTTTTCCAAATTGGCATAACACAAACCAAGTCGATCCCCAACTAATTACCTAACGCTCTCAAAAACCTTTGTAACCCTCGCATCATACTAGGTTTCTTCGCTGCTACAGCTTCCCCATTAGCTGCTGTAGTTGTAGGTTGTCCTTTTGCTAAAATCATGTCAAGTTCATCACCAGAAGGCTTATTTGCTAATTCTGCGACTCTCTCATAATTACCCGCATTTTCCACCCAAACTTCCCACATTCCAGGGTAGGAGCGAAATACTGCGGCTTCTTCAAATATCGGACGCAGATAATAACAAGACTCAATGGTATTAATAAAACGCTCCCTGGTTTGTCTTCCCGCATAGCCGATTCCCACGGTTCCCGAATCTTCAAGACGGGGATTTAGCATAATAAAAGGACGATTTTCGCCAATGACCTGACAAATTTGTTCGAGTTGTGGTATTTCTACCGAAGTTGGAGAAATGAACAGAAAAATTTCGTCTTCTGGCTTGACTTTTGATTGAATTGATGCTGCTCTACCCGTACCAACATCTTCAATTTTATAAGGTACATCAGCCCATTCCCGACGGGCAAGGGCACAAGCTCCAGCATCAGCGAAAAAGATTTTCAGTTTGTCACCGTAAGATTCCAAAATAGGTAGGAATTGTTGCGCTACGGGCATAAATTTGAGTTCGGGAAACAGCAAGTCAATTTGCAAGCGAGTTTTTCCGTCCGTTAAAGCTGCTTGGGTTGCTTGTTGTGCTTGAATAATAGCGTCTTCTAAAGTCTTTGGTAGTTCAGGCATATTATAAATTGGGAATTGGGAATTGGGAATTGGGAATTGGGAATTGGAAATTGGGAATTGGAAATTGGGCTATAAGTACAAATCAAGCCTAACCTGAACCAATTGCATCCCAACTCGAAGGGTTTCTGTGTGGAAGTGGTGGAGATGCATCGGGAATACTCGGACAAGTGCAGCAACAAGGAAATATCGGAGGATTATTTGGCGCTCAGGAATAAGCTCACAAAATTCTCAATTTTTGTTGAGAATTAAAATGTTTTTTTAAGCACCAATCCATAATGCACCCAGCGATCAAAACTGGGTTTTTGTATATCTTCTGTTCTCAGTTGAATTAAACCCGGTTTGGGAAGATACGTAGAGGCAAACGGCTGTTTTCCCTCATTTTGCCATCATTTATTTTCGGGAATACTCTTACTTTTAGGAAGTTGTCGTAACATCACACACCCTACAAATTGGTATTTTCTTTTCCCGGAAATTTCCAAGGTCTAACGCTTCAAAACTATTCCTCCTCTTCAGCCCGTAGATAGAAATGCTGTAACGCAAAAATTGCCACAATTAGCGGTGGAAACTTTTATCTACCAACAATTAAAATTATGGGCTTTGGAATAGGTGACTTATTCTGGATTTTTCTCTTGCTCTCCTCCCTACAACCCATTTGGCAACGCCGACAAACGGAGTTTAGGCGCTTCCGCTCTCTGCAAGAATTCCAGCAGGAACGTAAAAGCAGGGTGATTTTACTCATTCACCGTCAAGAGTCCATCAGCTTACTTGGTATTCCCATATCGCGTTATATAACTATCGAAGACTCCGAACAAATACTGCGGGCAATTCGCCTCACCCCTTCCGATGTCCCCATTGACCTAATTTTACATACCCCTGGTGGATTGGTTTTAGCAACCGAACAAATCGCCCGCGCCCTAATTCGCCACACAGCTAAAGTTACCGTATTTGTACCCCACTATGCAATGAGTGGTGGCACAATGCTAGCCCTCGCATCTGATGAAATCGTTATGGACGCAAACGCTGTCCTGGGACCAGTCGATCCCCAATTGGGTAATTTCCCGGCTGCGAGTATTGTCAAAGTCGCCGAAGATAAGCCGATCGCGGAAATAGATGACCAAACCTTAATCATGGCAGACCTTTCGCGTAAAGCCATTCAGCAGGTGCAACGATTTGTACGAACCCTACTCAAAGACTCCATACCCAAACAAAAAGTTCTACCAGAAAATATTGAAAATATTATTGATGCACTCACAACTGGTCGTGTCACCCACGATTATCCCATCACCGTTGAGGAAGCGACAGAAATGGGCTTACCCATCACCGTCGGATTACCTCGCTCAATTTACGATTTGATGGACTTGTACCCCCAACCCCAAGGCGGAAGACCGAGTGTACAATACATCCCCATGCCCTACAACGATCGTCGTCCATTTTTGCCAGTTCCCAAAGGTAGACCAATGGAAGAAGCTGTTGACATACCTCCTCGTCCTTAAGGAGCGAGGATTCCTTGACACTACCCTACGGGAACGCGGTAGGCGCTTCGCCTTCTCGTAGAGTAGCGCGAACGCTGGGAGGTGCTACTGAAGTAGTCTTATCTTCCCTCCATGTCCGTTTAAAGTCTCCCAATGCCCTATGGCGACTATATCAAAGACTACCATGAAAGCCGTCCTAGATGGTTACTGAGCCTGTCGAAATAAGGACGGGGCTTGCATCCCATTATTTTCAGTCAACAATCTATTATTTAAATTTGGGCAATGGGCAATGGGCAAATAACCAATTTTTCATGCCCCATGCCCCATGCCCTAATCCCTACTTTTTCGGTACAGCTTTTCTCGGTGTTGGTGTTGGTGTTCCCGTTGCTTCTGGCGTTGGTGTTCCCGTTGCTTCTGGCGTTGGTGTTCCAGTTACTTCCGGTGTTGGTGTTTCAGTTGCTCCTGGTGTTGGTGTTTCCGTTGGTGTTGCCTTCGGTGTTGGGGTAACTCTTGCTGGCTTTCTTCTGCTTGGTTTAGCTGGTGTCGTCGTCGAAGCTGGATTATTCCCTAAAATATTTTTCGCTTCCTCATTGAGCTTCTGACGAAGAGCTAAATCGGCAATTCCTGTCTCTTGAAGCTGAAATTTCTTTTGAAACTCCCTAACTACTGCTTCGGTGCGAGTACCGTAGAATTGATCGCGGGGTAAAGGTGGATTTGGCTTCATTACAACATTCAAATTTGCCTGCAAAATCCTAACAATATTTGCAGCAAAGTTTTGCGTCTTTAATCCAGCAATCCCATCGGCTGGTTTTAACTTATACCCTGTTTGAAATTCTGTAATTGCCTTTTTCGTTTCTGCATCGGTTAAAGGTTGGTTGGAGGCTTTGACTTGATAGCCTAATCCTCGTAACACGGCACGAAATTGTTGCGGCGTATAAACACGCTGTTGCTGTGCATCTACTGTATCTGATATGACTATAGTTGCAGTCACAACACAGGCTGTTGCTATGCTCAAACTCGATTTTCCAAATCCACACCACATACTCAAAACTCCTCTTAATTAAACTCTTGGTTAAATCGGTGTTGAATCGTTATTAATTCACTTAAGAAGCAGTTGTTAAGTGGTTAATAAGCTAATGCCCAGACGTTAAAAAGTCATTGAGATTTATACAAGAAGCTGCAAACTGCTCTTATCGTCAAATTTATTGGTTTTCCAAGCTTGCCGATAGAAGCCGATATAAACAGTAACAGTTAAATCACAAGTTTATTCAACATCTTTATCTATTGATTATTAACGATTATTAATGATTTTTGATTATTTGCGGCTATGTTAATTTAATTTAAATAATTAACCATAATTTCTCTTTGTCATCTTCCATTAGAAGTATCTTGACAAATAATACAGGTTTTTAACAATACATAAAAAAATAATAAAAATTGATACAACGCTATTGTACTGCTAGCCCAAAAAAGCGAAGAAAATGTCTGACAGAAAAGTTCCTCGTCGTCTTGATTTATGGTTTGAAAGGTTCATGGCGATCGCAGCCACAGTCAATTTAGGGTTAGTTTTATTTAACTTAAGTTACATACATTGGCGGGATTTATACTTACGCAGCCTTCCCCCGATTGTTCGCTTATATGACCCGGTGAAGGGTATTCAACCCCACCGCGAAACCGATAATTATCTGGCAATGGTGAAATCTTTAGAAGAACAGGTAAGTCAAACGGGATTGCAGTCACCACAAACAGCAGCAAAATTAGAAGAGGTACAACAACTTAGTACAGAGATAATTGATACAAACCCCTTCGCAAGCGCAAACAAAACTGGAACCCTAGAAAAAATCAAAAATCGAATGCGCGATCGCGTTTCTGAAGAGTCTGCGAAAAAAGCCTTTGCCAAATTTTGGAGCCAACCGTACTTACTAAAAAAAGGCTGGAATCAGGAAATAGAATTTTTCAACAGTACAATTCAGCCTTTAATTGCCACTAACTACTATCGTCAGATTGGCGAAAATGGCGAACCCATAGACCGATTTTGGTTAATTGACCTGCCCTTCACCCTATTATTCAGTATTGAATTACTCGGACGTAGCTTTTTTATCAAACGTCGTCATCCCGAATTTAGCTGGCTAGAAGCAATTCTCTGGCGCTGGTATAACTTGTTGTTAATAATACCATTTTGGCGATGGTTGCGTGCTATCCCCGTGTTCATCAGGCTAGATAAATCAGGGATAATCAATTTGCCGTCTATCCGCACGCAGGTGAATAAAGGTATTGTATCTAACTTTGCAGAAGAACTTACAGAAATAGTTGTAGTTCGCGTCATCAACCAAGTTCAAACTTCCATCAAGCGCGGGGAAATCACCCGATGGCTATCGCAAAAAGAGGCATTTCGGCAGTACATAGATATTAACGATGTTAACGAAGTCGAAGCCTTGACCACAATTTTTATTCAAACCGTAATTTATCAAGTATTTCCCAAAGTTCAGCCAGAAATTATCGCCATTTTGCAGCACAATATCGACATAGCCCTCAAACAAGCACCTGTATACCGCAACCTACAAATTCTTCCCGGTGTCAGTCAAATGCAAACCCAACTCAGCGAGCAGCTGGCAACCCAAATTGCGACCAACGTATATAATGCCATAGTCACTGTTGCCGAAGACCCCACTTCCGCAAAACTATCAAGCCAATTAATGCAGCGCTTTACCGACACCATAGGTAGCGAAATGCAGAAAAAACACGTGATTAGCGAAATTCAAACCCTATTATTTGACTTTTTAGAAGAAATGAAACTTAATTACGTCCAACGTCTATCCCAAGAAGATTTTGAGCAAATTATTGAACAAACTAGAAGAATGAAAGCCCAAACAAAGATTCAAGCGAGTGCGATTGTCCCTAAAGTGAGGGATTAGAAAAGGGAGGGTCATGATAAATTCATAGTCTATAGAGCAGTTATCGGTTACATCTAATACAGTCTTCGCAAAATCCTGATTCCTGATTCCTGATTCCTGATTCCTGATTCCTGATTCCTGATTCCAAAATCCCCAATGCCCAATGCCCAATAGGCAACATTTAGCTTTTCCACCTCGAATAAATGCGCTACACTCAAAAGGAGGCGAACTTGTAAGGGTTCGTCACAAGACTTCTTGGAAGATATCCTTATCGCAGGAAGTGGGCGATCGCCCGCTTTTTTTTGTTGGAATTTGTCGCATGACTCATCCGTTTATCCCAAAAGTTATTGAAATAGCGACACCAGTGGCAGAAGAACTGGGGTTGGAAGTTGTTGGCGCGATTTTTCATACCAACCAACGTCCACCTGTTTTGCGGGTAGATATTCGTAACCCTCAACATGACACAGGCTTAAATGATTGTGAGCGGATGAGCCGCGCTTTAGAAGCCTCACTAGATGCAGCGGAAATTATTCCAGATGCTTATGTTTTGGAAATCTCCAGCCCAGGAATATCTCGGCAAATAACCACGGATCGAGAATTTATTTCCTTTAAGGGCTTTCCCGCAATTGTCTCTACTTACCCTGCCTACGAAGGACAACAAGAATGGACTGGTCAACTCATTCGTCGCGATGAGACAAAAGTTTATCTCAACCAGAAAGGTCGTATAGTCGAAATTCCGCGATCGCAAGTTACCAAGGTTCAACTGGACGAACGCCGCTAACTAAAGCATATAACGATTAATTATTGTCGTTTGTTAGTGGTGAGTCCTGCGATAAGCCTCTGGCTTAACGCTTCGCGTATCGCGATTGATGGTTGTTTGGCATCATCGTTTAGGTGAGTTTTTAGCGAATAACGCAACTAACTGGCTTTTGTCCGCAGCTACCCTCCACCGGATTTTGCTCTACTGAAGCAGGGTAGTTTGTCGATTGCCCACATGTTTTAGTTAGTGACTAACCTTTTCAGGATGGAACAGTTCTGTAGGCAACTGCGAACCGTTTGGGTTTAGCTGTCGATTGATTGCTAAACACCAATTAATTACTACTAACTATCAGGCTGTAGCAAATTAATTCACAACACCCAACTAATTTACCCACTACCCAATAACTACTACTCAATAACTACTACTCAATAGCCAAATCACTATAAGGAGATTTAATTATGTCAATGATTGAATTATCAGGATTAAAAGATTTAATCGAAAGTATTAGTCGCGAACGTAATTTACCTCGTTCTGCTGTGCAGGCAGCGATTCGAGAAGCCCTGCTCAAAGGCTATGAACGCTATCGTCGTGCCCAAAATCTCGAACGCAAGCAATTCGATGAGGAATATTTCGATAACTGTGATGTCCAACTTGATATTGAGGATGAAGGCTTCCGCGTTGTGGCGACAAAAACAATTGTCGAAACAGTAGAAAACTCCGACCACGAGATTTCCCTCGACCAAGTCAAGGATATGGGTGGAGAAGGGGCAGAATTAGGTCAAGAAGTTGTACTTGATGTCACCCCAAGTAAAAAAGAAGAATTTGGGCGCATGGCTGCAATGCAAACAAAGCAAGTACTGGCACAAAAACTGCGCGATCAACAACGGCAGATGGTGCAAGAAGAGTTCCAAGATTTGGAAAGCTCTGTTTTACAAGCCAGAGTCTTGCGGTTTGAGCGGCAGTCGGTGATTTTGGCAGTTAGCAGTAGCTTTGGTCAACCCGAAGTCGAAGCAGAACTACCAAAACGCGAACAGCTACCTAATGATAATTATCGGGCAAATGCGACATTTAAAGTTTATTTGAAAAAAGTTTCCCAAGGGCAGCAACGGGGACCACAGTTACTAGTTTCCCGTGCCGATGCCGGATTAGTAGTTTATTTGTTTGCCAACGAAGTTCCCGAAATTGAAGATGAAGTCGTGCGGATTGTTGCCGTTGCCCGCGAAGCAAATCCCCCTTCCCGTTATGTCGGTCCTCGGACTAAAATCGCAGTAGATACTTTGGATCGGGATGTAGACCCGGTTGGCGCTTGTATTGGGGCAAGGGGATCGCGAATCCAAGTTGTGGTGAACGAGCTACGTGGCGAAAAAATCGACGTAATCCGTTGGTCCCCAGACCCAGCAACCTATATTGCCAATGCCCTGAGTCCTGCCAGGGTAGATGAAGTTAGATTGATGGACCCAGAAAGTCGCCAAACCCATGTACTGGTTGCCGAAGACCAATTAAGTTTAGCGATCGGTAAAGAAGGGCAAAATGTGCGGCTAGCGGCTAGACTAACGGGTTGGAAAATAGACATCAAAGATAAAGTTAAATACGATCGCGAAGGCGAAGATATAAAATTTGCCGCAGTACGCGCTCAACAAGCCACAGAACAGGAGTATGAAGAAGAATATGACGAGGAGGAATATGAAGAGGAGGAATTGGGGGAAGAAGAATTAGAAGCACAGGAATTAAAAGAATTAGAGCCAAAAAGTGAATATGAAGAAGAGATGGAAGATATGGACGACGAAGATTTAGAAGAAGAAGCAGAGGAAAACTTTGACACGAGCAAGCAAAAGTAAGTAAAGTCAGACAAGAATAACAACTTTTTTTAACAACACACAACTAAACAGGAGAAAACAACAATAAATACCCATGAAACCAAACTATCGGCGTTGCGTCAGTTGCCGTAAAGTAGGTTTAAAGCAAGAGTTTTGGCGAATTGTCCGCCTGTTTCCATCTGGGCAGGTACAATTAGATGAGGGCATGGGGCGTTCCGCCTATATTTGTCCGCAAGCAAGTTGCCTAACAGCAGCCCAAAAGAAAAATCGATTAGGGCGATCGCTACATGCAACCGTGCCTGAAGCACTGTATCAGTCATTGTGGCGTATATTAGCTCTAAGTGACCCACCTGTAGAGAAAAATTCTCCAAGGCATACTCACCCAAACAATACCCAAACAAACACCTAACCCTATTGTCTAACAAAAAATCCCAGCAACCACGGTGATTTTAACCGAACCAATCGAGTTCAGTTAAAATCATCTGTAATTGCTGGGGTTAGTGCCACAATAGTAGTAGAGTGTTCGATTAGATCGGTCTTGTTTATCAAGACAAAACAAATTAATACTCAACAACTAGGAAGTTTTACTCGATTGTGTCGTGGAAGACTCAGAATCAGCAAAACAAAAAACAACAAATTGGCAACTTGGTAGCGTTGAGACGCATCTAGGTGTCAACCATCAACATTGGTGGGGATGCCAGTATTAAACCGAAAACATCTCTCTTTCCTGACTTGGAGGCACCGGCAAAATAAGCGAACGGCAACCTACTAAAAACAGTAACCGAAGGATGGAGATGTCCCATTAGTCTGGCAACCATCCGCCAAAACTGTAATCTTATAGGGGAAGAGTGGATGACCAACGGCAAAGTTAGAATCTACGAATTATCAAAGGAATTGAATTTGGATAACAAAGAGCTATTAGCAATTTGCGACCAGCTCGACATCGCGGTCAAAAGTCATAGTAGTACGATCGCCGAATCAGATGCACAACGCATCCGTTCGGAAGCCGAAAAACTGGCAGCGACAAACGCTCACACCAGAAAAGATAGTGCAACGAGCCAAAAGCATAATATGCAGCACAATGGCTCACGCTCTAGTCCGGCAGCAAGCAACAAACAAGAAATTTTAGAAATACGAAAACCTAAATTGTTAAATAATTCGAGTACCAACGCCGTTGAGGCATCCAGTACTACCAATAACCAATTTGCTCATTCTGAGTCTAACCCTTCTTCACCCCGACCCTTCGCTCCAGTCTCAACTATGAAGCCGACGGCACCAATTCGACCAGTCCCACGAAATCCGTCCGAGACCACACAATCTGCACCAGCAGACGTGGACATTAAGCCCAATTCCAACCAGCCCGCAGAAAAAGTTGCAGCCGAAAAAAGCGAAAAGCCTAGCGCTGCACCCCGTGCAAAAGCTGAGAAAGCGCCAAAACCACAATTGGTAGCACCCCCAGCCCGTCCTGCTGGTCAAGAGAATGCCCCATCTTCACAGCAGTCTCCTGTGGATTCGGGAGCAGCGATAACACCGACTGTACCATCAGAAAAACCACTTCTCAAGCGCGATCGCTCGGCGACTCCACAGGAGAACCGTGCCGCGAACCCTGGGGAAAATCGTAGCGACCAGCTTTCCCCCAGTAAGCCAAAAATCGGCAAAGGTGTTGAGGGGCAACCAGGAACCCCCAGACCAGCGCGTTCAACTGCCCCCGGAGGACAGGAAAGGAAAGCTGCAAGGCAGTCTCCCCCATCAGGTGGTGGCGACGTGCAAAGACCCAGCAGACCAGCGCGACCTCCAGAAGGTGGGGTTCCGGCGGCAATTACACCTCGATTAATCGCAGCACCAACAAGACCGACAGCAGATACTACTAGCGCAAATGACGATACGGCAGTAGTTCCTGGAGGCTCAGTTCTCGAACTCAAACGTCCCTTGCCACCACGAATTAATAAAGGTGGGAAAAAATGGCAAGAGGAAGAAATCGACGAAGGAAAAGAAGCCAAAGCAGCTAAACTCACTAAAAACAAGCGGGTTAAGCCTGTTATTGAAGAAGACTTCGACGACGATGATTTACTCGATGATGATGATAACGACGGTCCAGATGCAATCCAAGTTAGCAATGCGATCGTTCGTCCTCCCAAACCAAAAGCTGCCAGACCATCTCAACCAGCTGCGGTAACAATTGCTAGCCCCCAAAAAGGCGGCAGAAAACCCGCCCAACATCGCGATCGCGAGCAAAATCGCAATCGTCGCGAAGCCGAAGTCAAACGCGATCGCCCAGAACTACTCATTGTTACAGGGGCGATGACCGTACAAGAATTGGCTGATGCTTTAGCCGTTGCCGATACCGAGATTGTTAAAATTCTCTTCATGAAGGCTATTCCGGTTAGTATCACCCAAAACCTTGACATTGCCACCATTACCTTGGTTGCTACCGAACTGGAAATACCAGTCGAAACCCAAGAACCCGAAGCCGAAGCTCGGAAAGTCACCGAAATGATCGAAGTCGGCGATTTGGACAAACTCCATCGTCGTCCTCCAGTTGTGACGATTATGGGTCACGTTGACCACGGGAAAACAACCCTGCTCGACTCGATTCGCAAAACCAAGGTGGCATCAGGGGAAGCTGGTGGTATTACCCAGCATATTGGTGCTTATCACGTCGATGTCGAACACAACGGTGAAAAACAGCAAGTAGTGTTCCTCGATACTCCTGGTCACGAAGCATTTACAGCAATGCGAGCAAGGGGTGCTAGGGTGACGGACATTGCGATTTTGGTTGTAGCTGCCGATGACGGTGTACGTCCGCAAACAATAGAAGCAATAAGCCACGCTCAAGCTGCGGAAGTACCAATAATCGTCGCCATTAACAAAATTGACAAAGAAGGTGCCCAACCAGACCGGGTTAAGCAAGAATTGACCCAGTACGGCATGACCGCCGAAGAATGGGGTGGCGATACCATTATGGTTCCCGTCAGCGCCATCAAGGGCGAAAATCTCGATACTTTACTAGAAATGATTCTGTTGGTTGCGGAAGTTGGCGAACTGTCGGCGAACCCCAACCGAACAGCAAAAGGAACAGTAATCGAAGCCCACTTGGATAAGGCAAAGGGTGCGGTTGCGACCTTATTGATTCAAAACGGAACATTGCGCGTTGGTGATATTCTCGTCGCTGGTTGCGTATTTGGTAAAGTTCGGGCAATGGTTGACGATCGCGGTCATCGTGTTGATGCAGCATCACCATCTTTTGCAGTCGAGGTACTTGGTTTAAGCGACGTACCAGCAGCGGGTGATGAGTTCGAGGTGTTCTTAGTTGAAAAAGAAGCCCGTGCCACTGCCGCCAAACGTGCCGAGAAAATCCGTCAATCCCGCTTGATGCAGGGACGTGTCACCCTGGCGGGTATTTCTGCCAAGGCACAAGAAGGCGAGTTGAAAGAACTCAACTTGATTTTGAAAGGCGATGTACAGGGTTCGGTGGAAGCGATCGTCGGTTCCTTGAAGCAACTGCCGCAAAACGAAGTCCAAATTCGCTTGTTGCTGTCATCTGCGGGTGAGATTACCCAAACAGATATTGACTTAGCAGCAGCGAGTGGAGCCGTAATTATCGGGTTCAACACGACATACGCTAGTGGTGCGAGAAACGCAGCCGACGAAGCAGGTGTTGATGTCCGCGAGTACAACATTATTTACAAGTTGCTCGAAGACATTCAAGATGCTTTGGAAGGTTTACTAGAACCGGAATTGGTCGAAGAACCTTTGGGTCAATCCGAAGTTCGTGCTGTCTTCCCCGTTGGACGTGGAGCTGTTGCTGGTTGCTACGTACAAATGGTAAATTGGTGCGTAACTGTAAAATCAGAGTCTTGCGTAATAGCAAGGTGATTTACGAAGGTGTACTTGATTCGCTCAAACGGATGAAAGAAGACGCACGGGAAGTTAATTCTGGTTACGAGTGCGGTATTGGTCTCGATAAGTTTAATGATTGGGTTGAAGGTGACATTATTGAAGCCTTCCAGATGGTTACTAAGCGTCGTACATTGTCGATGACTAAGTAATTCAATGACCAGCAAAAGGTCAAAATTCCCTAGAAAGCAAGGTCAATCCTTGCTTTCTTTATGGCAATTTTCCAATTACACAAATAAGTAGTAATTTTGTAGCGACTTTCAAGACAGTCGCTACATTTCGACTGCTGATAAATGAGGTGCGATCGTGTGTAGTTTTAAATAGGTAACTATTTATTATACGGAAACTTTCCGTATCATCTTTTTCCCAATAACAATATATTAGGCATTACAAGCAATTCCCGTCATGATATAAAGAAATTTTCTGTTTAACATCCTAATTGAGAACGTAGTCAGTAAAGGCTTAGACTGGTCAGCTAGGGCTTGTTGGCTTATGCCTGAAGCCCCGTCTCTTTAGAGCGGGGTTGCTGACAAGGTATTCAAATCTACTTCCCTCCTCGCTTGCGAGGAGGGTTAGGGTAGGGTTCTAAAATTTAACTACCTTCGTGTCCGATTTTGGTATCCGCACCAATATCTTCCCAAACCCAATCGCGGATTTCTGGCATATCCTCACCGTGCTGGTTAATGTATAGCTTGTGTTCGATGAGTTTATCTTGGCACATTTGCTTGACGTAAGCTGCCGAATAACCCAATGTGGGAACGCGATCGATTACGTCCATTGCTAAATGGAATCGATCTAAATCGTTCAAAACTACCATATCGAATGGTGTGGTTGTGGTTCCTTCTTCCTTGTAACCGCGAACGTGCAAATTTTTATGGTTTGTCCGACGGTAGGTAAGACGGTGAATCAACCAGGGATAGCCGTGATAGGCAAAAATAATTGGTTTGTTGGTGGTAAAAATCGAATCGAAATCTTTGTCAATTAAACCGTGGGGATGTTCCGTTTGTGGTTGCAGTTTCATCAAATCGACAATATTTACCACGCGAATTTTTAAAGTGGGAATATGCGATCGCAATATATCTACCGCAGCTAGGGTTTCTAATGTGGGTACATCCCCCGCACATGCCATGACTACATCGGGTTCGCTACCCATGTCGCTGCTTGCCCATTCCCATATACCAATGCCTTTGGTGCAGTGTTTAATTGCTGCATCCATGTTGAGATATTGCAATGCGGGTTGTTTTCCGGCAACGATGACGTTGACATAGTGGCGACTTTGCAAACAATGGTCTGTTACTGATAACAAACTATTCGCATCTGGTGGTAAATATACTCGTACTATTTCTGGCTTTTTATTCACCACATGGTCGATAAAACCTGGGTCTTGGTGAGAAAATCCGTTGTGGTCTTGTCGCCAAACGTGGGAAGTTAGTAAATAATTTAACGAAGGTATGGGTCTTCTCCAAGGTATATCCAAAGTCGTTTTTAACCACTTGGCATGTTGGTTAAACATGGAGTCGATAATGTGGATAAATGCCTCGTAACAGGAGAAAAACCCATGACGACCTGTTAATAAATAGCCTTCTAACCAACCTTGACAGGTATGTTCGCTCAAAACTTCCATTACCCGACCGTTAGGGGAAAGATGGTCATCCTCCGGCAGTATTTTGGCATCCCAAGCTCTATCTGTAACTTCAAATACCGCATCCAAACGGTTTGATGCTGTTTCGTCGGGTCCAAATATGCGAAAATTCTTGCTGTCTAAGTTCAACTTCATTACGTCTTTGAGGAACTTTCCAGCAACTTTGGTAGCTTCAGCAACGACAGAACCAGGTTTGGGAACATCGACAGCGTAATCGGCAAATTCTGGCATTCGCAATTCCCGCATCAAAATTCCACCGTTAGCATGGGGATTGTCACCCATACGTCGCTGTCCTTTGGGTGCAAGTTCCGCCAATTCCGGGATTAATTTACCATTTTCATCGAAGAGTTCTTCAGGTTTATAACTCTTCATCCATTGTTCCAAAAGCTGGAGATGTTCGGGTTTTTTAGAAATTTCGCCAAATGGAACTTGGTGCGATCGCCAATAATCTTCGGTCTTTTTCCCGTCAACTTCTTTTGGTCCTGTCCACCCTTTGGGACTTCTGAGAATAATCATCGGGTATTGGGGACGTTTGGTAAACCCATGCACTCGTGCTTCCCTTTGAATTCCGCGAATTTCTTCCGCGATCGTATCCAAGGTTGCTGCCATGAGTTGATGCATAGTTTCGGGATCGCAACCTTCGACAAAGTAAGGTTTATAACCGTAACCAATAAATAAACTTTCTAATTCTTCCTTGGAAATTCTCGCTAAAACCGTGGGATTGGCAATTTTATACCCGTTTAAGTGCAGGATTGGTAAAACAGCACCATCAGTTGCCGGGTTGAGGAACTTATTTGAGTGCCAGCTAGCTGCAAGAGGTCCAGTTTCCGCTTCTCCGTCACCAACAACGCAAGCAACTAATAAGTCGGGGTTGTCGAATGCTGCTCCGTAAGCGTGGGAAAGTGCGTAACCAAGTTCCCCTCCTTCATGGATGGAACCGGGGGTTTCTGGAGCTACGTGACTGGGGATACCACCAGGAAAGGAGAATTGCTTGAATAATTGCTGTATCCCTTGAGTATCTTGGGAGATATTGGGGTAATATTCGCTATAGGTTCCTTCTAAGTAAGTATTTGCCACTAAACCTGGACCACCATGACCGGGACCAGCAATATAAATCATGCTTTGGTCGTGTTTTTTGATAATTCTGTTTAGATGAGCGTAAATAAAGTTTAAGCCTGGTGTGGTTCCCCAATGTCCGAGTAGTCGGGGTTTTACATGTTCGATTTTTAAAGGTTCTTTGAGAAGTGGATTATTGAGTAGATATATTTGTCCGACTGAGAGATAATTGGCTGCTCTCCAATAAGCGTTTATTTGATGTAGCTCTTGCTCGCTTAAAGGCTTTGATGTGGTCGAAATTGCTAATGTCATAATCGCACCTGGTAGCAAATCGATGGTGAATGGGTTTATATCGTCTGCTAGTATATTCGTCTGTAACTGTAAAATTCATCTGACTAGCGACAAATATTTGCCAAAATTTTTGTTAGCCAGGTATCATGCAAAATTAGTAGGGGCGTAGCTTGCTTCTCCGTCTCGGAGTACGGCTGTTCGCCCTTAGAATACATGAGGCTGTTCGCCCTTACAGTATATAAGGCTGTTCATTACATATAAATGAAGACATTCACCCTTCTGATTTTCCTACAAATTGAATTAAACCCCACTGTCCATTTGTCAACCAATTTGCATCATTTTTGGCTATATCTTTAATTATTTCAGTTTTTATTCCGGCTGCGACTTCAGATTTAAGAGTACGTAAAGCGACAATTGGGACTGGTAAATAGGAAATAATATCGGCAATATTAGCCGTAAAATCCCAATGTCGATCGCCTAATAATCGACGGTAGTTAGCATCACCTTTGATTATAATTAAAGAACTTTCTGCTAATTCTTTTTTTAAAGATTCGGGAATTTCCCAAAACGCTAATGGGGAAGTCCAAAAATAATTATCGGCAAGAATTAAACGCCCCAATTCGAGATACTCTTGTAAACGATGGGCAAAGAAACTCACATCCCAATTGCTGGAGGATGCAAAATAATTGATAGTTTGATGCACATCTTTAATCATGGCATCGGAAACAAAAGTCGGATGGGGTTTGAGATGTAATTTTACTTGATTTACTAACCCGCTACCTAAGAGAAAATCAACTAAGCATAAATCGCAAACAAGTTCAAATCCAGCATTATCAATCACAAAATCAACGCAGTTATTTTGCGGCTTTTTAGTTAATAAAGTAACTACTTCAATCACATCATTAGCTAATATATTTGCTTGCTGGCTTTCGATATCAAATTGACTGCGATCGCTTTCAAAAGCTGACCACAAACTCAAATCAACGCGATTTCCCCACAATGCAAAATAAAATAAAGTAGTTAATGTAGTTTCTTGAGTATTAGTTTGCTGATGCGAACTATCTAACCATTGATTGACTTGATGGCAAAGCGTTGCAATTGAATCAAAAGAAGCTTCTAAACCCTGGTGTTTTTGTAGTCCAAATGGGTCTAAATTTTGCCATTCACTCGGATTAAAATAATGAGTTAAGCTGAGAATATAGCGATAAAAATACGTTTCGGCAAAGAACCAAGGAACATCAATCCAACGCTGATTTTTGTATGGTTCGAGATATTTTTGCCAAGCAGTAAAATCAATACCTGTATCATTTGAAAGTGGTTGAATATACCCAGAAATTAATTCTTTGGCGAGATTTTCTAGACTTTGGTTGATATGGGTTGGAAAATTATTTTCTGCAATGATACGACGTGCGATCGCAGGCATTCTTTGCGTCACTGTCAATTCTGTGAATGAACCATCTTTCGATGCAATTAGCGCTTCCGGTAGGGGTAGTTTGGGAATGGTAGATTGATTGACCACAGTTGTTTCTTTTTAGCTTGATTTTCTAGCTCTATTGTATTTGAGTTATACCAATTCACTAAAACCGTGATACATATATATTTCTCGTAGGAGTTTAGCATTGCTAAACCCTTACCGACTTATTTGTATCATGATTAAAGTGAAACGGTATTAGCTTGTGCATTTTCACGGTAAAAGTTTTACTTATAACTGATATGTACCAGATTGCAAGAGATAAAAGCCGCATATACACGCAGGCAAATACAGATATAAGGTGTCTTTTAAACTTCAAAGTACGTAAGTTTTATTTGTGATTTGTCGCACTATTTTCGGTGATGTAAGTCACAATTTTTTTTTAGGAAAATTGCAAACTGGGGTTGTAGATATCTACGGAAATTGAAAAAAGTTTAATTTATTTGAAAATAGAGGTAGAGATAATGTTGTTGAATTTTGGTGATGCTTCTCAGGTTATTATCATTGCTGCTGCTGCGAGTGTTTTGTTGTCTTCTGGGATGTGGTTGACAATACGCAAAAATTAGATGTCTCATGCAGAGAGAGGAGTTTTTAGAAGTTTTTTGCTGGTAAATTAATCTAGATTGCCGCTAATTTTAAATCCTGCCCAATAATATGGATGGTTATATAACTTTTCATTTGCTGACATATTACTTGTTTTAGATAGCTGAGTTGCGACTAGTGACTGTATTCTTACACCACCCAAAGGCGATTTTCTTAGAAGTACATCATACCATTTCTTCAAATCGCCTACGGTTAATTCTTTCAACCAAATAGTTGCTTCGTTTAATGCGACTGTGGCTGATTTCCCTTGCTTTAATTTGCGGTAAAATTCCACCATTACTAATGCATTTGCACCAGGTTCTACCATCCATTGTGTACTCACAATATGGTTAACACCTTGTTTCATAAATACGCTAATTGCACCAACATATTCTGATGTAATGCTTTGCTGATTAAGATTAACGATTTCACCTGCGGATAGGGTAATTAAGTTGTAATTAATTAAATCATTATGACTAATTTCTTCGAGGGCAAGTTTATCTGATTCTGCGAGCAATAATTCTGATTTTTGTGGGTGAATTGTGTTATCAGTCGCGTAACCTGTAAAGTGCAAAATATTAAAGTTTTTTATTTCATTTTCCACTTCTTGTTTTGTTGCATTTTCACCCAGAATCCGTTTCATTTTACTAAACATCTGGGTAATTGCTTCGGTTTCTAATTTTGTTGATTTTAATGCTTTGTAACCAAGAGTATTTGGTGCTTCTATACTAAGTAAAGATTGCTGTTCTAAACGCCAAACTTTATTTAATTGCGATAATCCAATTTCGGCAGTGGGAAGATAACTAATAGTTAGTTCTGAGTTGCTAGATTCAAGCTGAAATAGCGCATGTAAGGGTAAATTAAATAGTTCGCGATGGGGAATTAAAATTATTTTTGTAATCCCTTCAAGTTCGTGTTCTATGGCAGAAATATTCAAAATTTCGCGAAGTTTGAGCAAGCGATGAAGCATATCCTGTTGCCACGAATATTCCCAGGAATTTTGATTTTGTTCTATGTTTTCAATTCCAAACTGGCAATATTCATGATATTCTTGCTGCCAATCATTCAGCCAATCTTCAAACGCTGTTAAGCGCTCCACTGCTTCCGGAATTGGTAACTCATCCATTTCCCCAATACTAAAAATTGGTGTAAAAACTAGTAACGGTTCGGGATGGTTTTTCTTAACAATGAAACTGCGTAGTCCCGATGGGCTAATATGCCAGTAAATTATCGCAGTTGTCGAATTTACTAATTCTTGAATTTTGTTATAGTCGGGGGAAGAAATATTTTGATTAAAACCGGAAATCAACCAATTTAAACAAGCATTTTTACCAGATTCGGCAAGTTCTAATGCTTGAACTAATTCACCTTGCTGAACGGCAATGTCTACAGCGAGTTGTCCCAAACTAGCAAATTTTAATGCTAGTTCTTTTTGACTGTCTTCCGAATGATTTGCGTTGTTTTGCGCGTCATTTAAAGCCTTAGTTAATAAACTTGCTGCGTAGGTTTGGAATTGCTGTGCTTGGTTTGTATCCCCAAAACCTAGTAAAACTTTAGTAATGTTTTGCAGAACTTCTAAATGCAGTTCGAGAAAATTTTCTGGAGTTGCTGTTAGTAATGCTTGATTGTATGCGTGAATCGCTTGTGACCAATCTTCATTAATAAAACTATTATGCTTACCTCTGTCATAATAAGCATTTCCCAGGGTCAAATGCAGTTTTGCCCAAGCTTCGGGATAGGTATTTTGGTCTATATAATTGACTGCTGCGGCATAAGTTGATAATCTCCCATCCTTACCCCGTGCTGTTAATGATGGGTTTTCAGATGCGATCGCACTATGGGAACTCAGGTAAAAGTCAAATCCTGGCGATTTTTCAACCGCATTTGCTCTTGCCATCCAAGCTTCTAGGTAGTCGGGTTGTAATTGTAATGTGTAATCAAACGACAAAATCGCGTCTTCGTATTTCTCAATAGCAAACAGCAGTAAACCGCGATTGTACCAAGCGATATGAAAGTTAGGTTCGATGGTTACAGTTTCATCGTAGGCAAGAATTGCCTTTTGCGGTTGTCCTAATTTCTCATGTGCGATCGCTTTATTAAACCAAGCAATATAAAGATTTGGTTGGATATCTAATGCTTTATCCCAAGCGGAAATTGCTTCTTGCCATTGTCCTAAATTTGCATAAATTACGCCTTTGTCAATCCAAATATCGTATAATTCTGGGTTCAAAGCCAGAGCATTATCATAGGAGTCAATTGCATCTTCATGTCGTTGACATTTATCTAAAGCCATACCACGTAAATACCAAAGTTCATAGGAGCCTGGTTGCAATTTTAAAGCTTTTTGATAGGAAATAATCGCATTTTCCCACTGTTCTAATTGTGCCTGTGCTAAACCACGATTAAACCAAGCTAAATTATACTGCGGTTGAATTTCCAGAGCTTCGTCAAATGAGGTAATTGCTTCGGCATAAAGTTTATTTTCTGACAGAGCAACTCCGCGATAATACCAAGCTTGTGCGTCTTGTGGTTCGAGTTGGGTTGCTTTGTCATAACAAGAAATTGCTGCGGGGATTTGACCTAATTTCAACAATGCTAAAGCTTTACCAGACCAAGCTTCATCATAATCTGATTTGAGTTGAATCGCTTTATCAAAAGATGCTAAAGCTCCGTCAAACCGTTCGAGTTCCCCTAAACCAGCACCTCGATTAAACCATGCTTTGTAATAATCGGGTTTAATTGCGATCGCATTCTCATAACTCGCGATCGCATTCTCCAATTTACCCAAATGGAACAGCGCTAAACCACGATTAAACCAATATTCGTAGGCATCGGGAGACAATGCGATCGCTTGGTCATATGATGCGATCGCGCTAGCTAAATCCCCATTTTTTGCCTGCTGAAGTCCTTGATAATACCATGCTTGTGCTTCAGCTTGTGTACTGGCTTGATTCGGTTCACTTGCTATGGATAATTGCTGTGTATTTGCCTGACTTAATAATCCAGATGCTAATTGTTCGACTAAATTTGCGCTTTGCTGCAACCTTACCCACAGTTCATCAAGGGTAACAGCAACAGTTGACGGTACGTTTATTTGTGTTCTATCAGTAGTTAGATTTGTAGCAGCATTTTTTTCAAAGATTTGCCTGGTGACAGGCATAATTGGAGCATCGAAATCATCATCAATATTATTTGCTATTAAGTCATTTGCTGTTAATTGTTCGCTTGCTGTAATTTCTCTTTCAAGACTTTCATCTACTACTGTTTGGTTTACTAATTCAACAAGTTCTGTTTCTGCTTGTGCCGATGTTATTTCAAAATTAGATAGTTCCTGAGATGTAGTTGTCTCAATTGAATTTTTGCTTGAATCATCAACCGTTTCATCTAAGTCTTTATCTAAGTGAGAAACTATTTCTTTCTCAGGTATTGAGGGAGTTTGGAATGGTACAGAAATTGTTGTTTCGGGAACAAAGAACTCAACATAATTTGCATCAATAATCCGTGCCCATTCTTCGCCAGTCAAAGACGTGGATGAATCTATTTCTTCTATTTCTTCTATTTCTGTTTGTTCTTCTGTTGTTTCTTTCTTGGTTTCTGCAATATCTATCGGATTAGCATTTACACCCCATAAAGTTTCGCCAAATTCGCGTAACAATTGCTGCCCTGGACTATCTTCCAGTGAATTATCGATAATATTTAATTCTATATTTTCTGAATTTAAATTTGCGATGACAGCATCCACTTCATCAACAACAAAATCTTCAGAAATTAAACTGGATAATGATTGATTTAATTCAGCTTCCGATTCTGTATTTGGTTTATTTGGAGTTAGATTTTCCGAGGATTTATTCCATAATTCTTCCCCAAATACATCTATTAATGATTGACCTGAACTACTTTCTTCTAAAACATTATTTTTTAACTGGTTTTCTACTTGATTATCAAAATTTGATAATGTTGTATTTTCTTCTCTAGAATTACCATCAATTAAACTAGCAATTACTGGATTAATAAAATCGTAACTAACTATCTCCGATTTCGCATTCTCTTCTAAATCATCCTCTAAATTATTATGAGGATAATCATCTATACAAATTTCTTCTACTACATAAAAATCTTCTACAGAATCGGCAGCATCAAAACCTACAAATATTACATCTTCTTCAGTTATATCTCTAACTTCATCACTACTAATATTCGAGCTATTAGTAATATCAGGCAATTCAGAATTGAGTAAATTAGATACACTTTCTGGCTGAGAATTATCCCATAACTCATCACCAAATACTCTAATTAAATCTTGTCCAGGTGTCTCAAGCGGTACAAAAGAAGTTATTGCATCTAAGTTGACAATATCTACAATTGCAGTCTCGAAATCCATCATTCTACGAAATTAGAGCTTTTTAAATTAGTAGTTTCTAAATTAGACACCACATCAAACTGCCTACCTTCCTCAATTTCCGTTTCCTGAAAATATTCACCATACTCATTTAAAAACAAATTTTGTTCGGGTAGTTCAGAACTTTGAACAAGCGGAGGTAATGGAGGTAATAAAGAGTTACTTTCAGCCTTATTTGTAGCAGGTGGTACATGTATCTCAATTCCCCCCACCATTGGTTCATTACTAACATCTTGCCAGTACTCGCTACCAGAATTACGTGCTAGCAATTGCATCCCAATTTCATAGGCTAAATCTCCCACATTTCCAACTTCTAACTCACCATACTGTACAAGTCGAAATGCCAAATCGTCATTAGGAACAGGAGAAGCAAGTAAGCGATCGCCATAATTTTGCAACCACACCAACCAACGTTCTTCGCTGATGCGGTTTTCCATGCGCTGGAGGAACTTAATAGCCCATTGTTGCCCCCGCATTTGCGCTACACCTTCCAAAAGCTGGCTAAACAAATAATCTAAATCCGCATTCGTTAATTCAGGCAGCGATCGCATCATAGTCTGCCGCGCTACCTGTCGGGGAGAACGCTCCTGTTTTTTGCCAAAGAGTTGTTGGAAAATCTTTTTAAGCATTAAGCAACTTCACTAACCGCTTGAGTATCTACCTTACACTCGGATGTTTTTTGGGATTTTGGCGATAAGTCTAGTACAACAAGGCAAAAGTAAAAATGCACTCACACACTCATAAATAAAGTCTATAAAACAAGTAATCGTGCAGAATTATTTACACATAAGTATATAGTCTGGATAAGGGTTTCATGCCTTAATGTTGTGTAATTAATTTCGCTTAACTACTTAGTATGTTTATTTCCACCAAGCTGTACTAGCTTAATCCTAAGTATCTATCACACATTGTGTAACCTCCCACAAATCAGAATTACACCCTAAAACTAAAATTAGAGTCAAAACTAACCCAAGTTACTAAAACTCAACTGCCTCCCCTGCAACACAATGCACCAGCAGAAAATACTATCTGTCAATACCTAACAACATAGTTCTTGAGAAACAAAAGTTACCATAGCACCCAAACTGGCTTTAGCGCTATATTTCCTTGAACAAACAATTAAATTGGGATGGGAATGGGGGATTGGGAACTTGTACTGAGCTTTGCCTAAGTATTGGGTATTGGGCATTACCCAGGCAAAACCTTCCTGTTGCGCTTTGCGGCAAGCGCAGGGTGGGGTATTACGAATTGTGCCCATAATCCCCATTTTCTCAAACATATAGTACTATTGAACTAGACTTCTGGTTCTTCGGTTGCGACTTGAGCGGTCGCTTGGAACTGATCCACCAAAGCCTGAATGATATCCTCTGGATTATCGCTTTCAATCCCCACTTGTTGAGCAACAATTTGGCGTAAATTACCATCTTCTTGCATCAGTTCGTATAGCTGATCGAGGGTAATGGTTTGAAAATCGCCTTCGGGGTTGTCTTCTGGGAGAATGGTTTGATTGGGTTCGCCGATTTTTTCTGGATATGTCTCTGGATATGTCTCTGGATATGTCTCTGAGGATGTCCCTGAGAGCGTCTCCAAGGCTGATACTGCATCTGGTCCGCTATAATCCCATATAGGTTCTTGTTGGTTTCGTGTAATTAAACCCATGCCAATGTCGTAAGCAAGATTGCCAACTTCACCAACTTCTAATTCGCCAAGTTGTATCAACCGCGAAGCTAGTTCGTTATTTGGAGCAGATGATGCCATTAATTTATCGCTAAATCTCCGCAGCCATTCAACCCAGCGTTCAGTAGAAACACGGTGTTCAATGTTATGCAACCATTTCAGTGCCCAAGCCTGTCCGCGTGCTTGATTCACTCCTTCCAAGAGTTCGCTGAATAAAAATTCCAAATCTGTGTCGTTGAGGGGAGGAACTGCTTTCTGCTGAACATTTGTGTTAATTGTTGTGGGGGTTGACTTGATTCCCAGCAAACTTTGAAAAAGACCTTTGAGCCACTGAATGAGCCGTTTGAACATCTACATGCACCCTTCACTCGTTGGTGTGTACCCTAAGATTGTAGCGATAGGGCTGCACTCATAGGGATGTATCAATTAAATAAAATCTACAGACAAATTATTATTAACATTCATTAATTTATTAAATGTTTAAATCTTTTTCATGTAGAAAAATGCTCTAGTACAAAAAAAATCAACTGAGAAAGCAGAACGTAGAATGAGTAACTGATAATTTGCAAGGTTTTCAGCCAATATAAATAGTTAGTTTATTTATGTAGCGCTGTACTAGTCGCAAAAAATTGTCTTTAACTACGTTTAAAATAAATAGGCTCAAATAGGGCGCTTGTGTAAATTGTCCACCTTTTAGGCGTTGAAATCGCGATAACCATGTCATACGAACCCCTACACCACAAGTATCGCCCAAAAAGCTTTGCAGAATTGGTGGGGCAAGAAGCGATCGCAACCACTCTTACAAATGCTATCAGTACATCGAGGATTGCCCCAGCTTACCTATTTACGGGACCTCGTGGTACGGGTAAAACATCGAGTGCCCGTATCCTCGCCAAATCCTTAAATTGTCTTAACAGTCCAAAACCAACAGCCACACCTTGCGGGGTATGCGATGTATGTCAGGGAATTTCTAAAGGTTACTCGATTGACGTAATCGAAATTGATGCAGCCAGCAACACTGGTGTTGATAACATTCGGGAAATTATCGAGCGATCGCAATTTGCCCCCGTACAGTGTCGTTATAAGGTTTATGCGATCGACGAATGTCACATGTTAAGTACACAGGCGTTTAATGCATTACTTAAAACCCTAGAAGAACCACCTAAACATATTGTTTTTGTTCTGGCGACAACCGACCCCCAAAGAGTATTACCAACAATTATTTCACGCTGTCAAAGATTTGATTTTAGAAGAATACCTTTAGAATCACTGGTTAAACATTTAACTTATATTTCTATTCAAGAAAATATTAGTATTTCCCAAGATGCAATTACTTTAATATCGCAACTATCCCAGGGAGGATTACGCGATGCTGAAAGTTTGCTCGACCAATTAAGTTTATTGTCAGGGGAAGTTACACCCGATAAAGTTTGGGATTTAGTTGGTACTGTTAGTGAAAAAGATTTATTTGGATTGTTGAGTGCGATCGCATTAGACAATGGTGAAGCGGTAATTGATAATACTCGCAAAATCCTAGACAGGGGAAGGGAACCATTAATCGTATTGCAAAACCTCGCAGGATTCTACCGCGACTTGCTTGTGGCTAGAACTGCTCCCCATCGTGGAGATTTAGTAGCTTGTACGCAAGAAACCTGGCTTTCTTTGGTTCAATTATCCCAAACACTTAGCATTAACAACATATTAGTCGGACAGCAGCATTTACGTAGTGCTGAAGTTCAGCTAAAAAATACTACTCAACCCAGACTGTGGTTAGAAGTCACCATACTCGGTTTGCTTCCATCTGCACAACAACAGCAAGTAATAGCTACAAATATTACACCAGTATCAAATCATTCAACAAATAATAATCAACCAATTAATCAACCACCACCAACTAATAATCAACCACCAGTAAACCAACCACCACCAACTAATAATCAACAAGACTTAACTCAAGTATGGCAACAAGTACTTTCCCATCTCGAACCAGTATCTCGAAGGGAACTATTGCGGCAAATGTGCCATGTCATTGAGCTTCAAGAAAAGATAGCGCGACTGGGCATAAAACAAGCTTGGTTTAAACGAGTTCAGGCTGACTTACCGATAATTACGATCGCATTTAGATCGGCTTTCCAACGCGAAATTAGAGTTGATTTGGAGGTGGCAAATTCTATCCACCCTAAAAAGGCGAGTGGAGACAAGTCTCAGCAAAACGGCTCCACTCGCCAAGTAACACCTCCAAATTCTTTTGCTGCAACTCCTAATCCTGCTGTATCACCCACAACACCACCAGCCGCACAATCAATACCAGCATCCCCTCCACCTGCCAATCAGGTATTTCAGCCAAACCAGCAAGTAAGACCAAATAACGAATCTTTTGTTGCGAATAATAGCAATGGAAATGGAAATGGAAATAACACTAATGGGAATGGACATAATTATACAAATAATTATGTGAATACTAACGGGAATGGGAATAACGGAAATGGAAATGTTAATAATTATGCAAATACTAATGGAAATGGAAGTAATGGGAATGTAAATAATTATGTAAATAATTATGGGAATGGAAGCAATGGAAATGAAAAGAATGGGGTAGAAAATGGTTCGATTTCCCAATCTCAACCCCAAGCAAATATTGCGCCTATTACACCGATTATTAATGATGCGATGCCCTTGGCAACCATTTCCGATGGTATCGCAGAAAAACTTTTACATGCAGCTGAACGCTTGGCAGATTTTTTTGATGGTAAGGTGATTGGTTTTAGTGAGGATGATTCGGAATTCGGTGATTTTGGAACATCACCCGAACTAATGGAAGTAGTTGATGGTGATGAGGATTAGAAATTTGTATTTATTAAATTCTAAATTCTAAATTCTAAATTAAAAAAGACGACTCACTATCTAACTAAATATTTTAAATAATTTTAAATCTATTTTAAATATATTTTAAATATATTTTAATAAAGACGACCCACCGGGTCGTCTCTACGTTATTCCGTATTTCCTTGATGTATTGTTTTCACCCATTTCAGCCGTTTTGGTCTTACCGACATCCGGGCTGTCACGCTGCTGATTACTACTAGCCAATGAAGCATGTATATCGTGCCGCGTATGGTTTGCAGCAGTATTAAAAAATACGAGGAAACTCTAAATTTCTTATCTTTTCGTATCCGTGCCAACCCAACAAACATTCCTGTCACTGACATGCTCATGGCAATACTAGTAACTGGAGTTAGCATTGGGGGACGTTGACGAATTATTGCCATTAAGAAATCGGGGATTAATGCCATCGGCATAATATACTGCGATAGCATAAATACGAACATATCAAGGGTTTTGCGACTTCCCAGGCGATTTTTTAAAAGTAAATCCCAATAGTCTAAATACCTCTGAAATCCACCTTCTACCCATCGGTTGCGTTGATGCCAAAGCGCGATCGCATTTGTCACACCTTCTTCTTTAACAGATGGATCGAATACGCATTCAATATCCCATTTGTCAAGATGTAAGCGAAAAGTTAAATCTAAATCGTCGGTAATTGTTTCTTCATTCCAACCACCGCAGCTAGATAGCGCTTTCCGTCGCACAAATTGCCCGTTACCTCGTAGTTCGGGAACTCCTGCGATCGCATTTCGATGCGATTGCAAAAAGGTGTCTAGCGCCATTTCCGCATTTTGCCCTTTAGTCCAAAAATTTTCGCTTTGGTTAGCAATGGCTTTTCGTACTTGTACTGCTCCTACCTGTTGGCGCTGGAACATGGGTACTACTTGCATCAATAAATTAGGATGAATTTGGGCATCTGCGTCAAACACAGCTAAGATTTCGCCTTTTGTCATGGGCAAAACTTGATTAAGTGCCCCAGATTTACCACCAGTGGCATCAGAAGCTCGGTGAAATACCCTTAAGTTGTCGTATTCTTGGGCAAGTTGTGTTAATACCTGACCCGTATTATCGCTACTGTTATCGTCAACAATCCAAACTTCATAGCACCCAACTGGGTATTCTAAGTTACATAAGTTTTCAACAAGATTGCCGATAACAGCTTCTTCGTTTTTTGCCGATACCATCAGAGAAACAAAGGGTAAATCACCCTCAACAGCTTCCGGATAGTGTTTTAGACGAGTAGAAACCACTACTAGAGCATGAAGTCCGATAATAGTAGTTAAGCCTAAAACAAACAAATAACCCCAAGAGATTAAATGCAGTGCGATCGTGCTGCTCCAAACTAGAGTCAGAACTATAGCCGCTTTACGTCTGCGATTTTGAAAGCGGGATGGAAGGGACAGGGAATTAGAAATTGAAGTCTCTTCCACTAACTCCTCATCTTCTACCGATAGCTCGGAGAGTAAGGAGTCAAGCGCATCAAATTCGCTATAAGAATCATTGTCAGACCAGGAATTTGCTGGCATAGTTTACTTAATTCAACCACCAGTACTTATCTACAACTTATAAAGAAATAGGGAATCTGAGTAACACACAAGCACATACTCACAATCAAGAAAGTATATATTTGTATCATTGCTCCCAACTTGCAATACAAGTCAATGCAGCCCTATTGTACCTGACAATTTCACATTTCTTAGCAAATCAGGGAATAGGGAATGGGGAATGAGGAATTTTGAGTTACTAATTATCCAATGCCCAATGCCCAATGCCCAATGCCCAATGCCCAATGCCCAATGCCCAATCCTGTGCATGACGAGAAATTTTTGGGAACACTACAAGAAGTGATAAACAGATATGCTCGTCTACTGACTTTAGGAAGATTAAGTTATGCCTATTGACAAACTTCAGCCGGTTTCACAGCAGCAAGCTAGCGTCTACATGCCTTATATTCAAGGAAATAAGCGTAATTTTTTGCCTTACGCTATCAGTCTTTACCAAAGCGGGGTTTTAGAGGGTGAGCGCAAAATTGAAGGGGGTGAAGCGATTTCCTTTGTTGCAAGTTGGAATGTTGCTAGCTTACCTTCAGATTTAACACGCTGTAGAATGCAGTTTGATGGCGATGCGGAACTCAGCTATGAAATCATGACGGCTAGTTTTGAGTTTGTTAATTATTTAATTGAAATGTTAGAAAATTTTAAACGTCAACGTACAACTGATTTTTCGCAGGCATTTTATCGGAAGTTACTTCGTATCGATGAAGCTAATTGATGGTTTTGGCGACATACAAGCGTGACGAAAGAATTCAGTAGTCAGCAGGCAGAATACTGCTTGGGCATTCTTTGGGTAAAATTGAACGTAGCTTGCTTTCTGTTTGGTTACAATACAATTGAAACTATATAATCAGTCAGCTTTCTCCTGATTTAAGCTCTCAGCGCGATCGATACGTGGGTGCTTCCTACGGGGTAATTTATGCAAATTTGGCTCTAAAATTTGAAGACTAGTTGCTGCTACATTCTTTGCGAATCGCGTCTACAAATTCTACTAGAGTTTACCAAGCATATTACCGAATGGACGTTTGGCGTTTGTGGAAGTTTTTCCATGCTGAAATCTCCCGTTAATTAGACGCTAAAAGCTGATAAATGAATGAAATTAGGAGTGCGCTTGTGTCAAAATCCCCTAAATGTTTGCCCCCTAAGTATTTACTAGTTGGTTCGACTGAAGCTTACAGTGGCAAATCTGCGACTGTTTTAGGCTTGTCCTATCAGCTACAGAAAAAAGGACTTAATATTGCCTATGGCAAGCCTTTGGGTACTTGTTTAAATGAATCTGAAGGTAGTTTGGTAGAGGAAGATGTTGAGTTTATTGCTGCTAATCTTAATTTACCAGTGAATTGTATTGCTCCTACTTTACTGGCTTTGGATGAACTTGCTGTGCAAAGACGCTTGCGTGGTGAGGATAGAGCTAATTATCGTCAATCCCTTGTCGAGCAATATTCAGAATTGCAGACAGGGGATTTAATATTGCTTGAAGGTGCAGGTAATTTAGATGAGGGTAGTTTATTTAACTTATCTTTGTTACAAGTTGCTGAGGCTGTCGATGGAGCTATTTTATTGGTATGCCGCTATAAATCGCTGCTTTCAGTTGAGTCGCTATTATCTGCAAAACAAAAATTGAGCGATCGCTTAATTGGTGTTGTTATTAATGATATTCCGGCGGCGCAATTTGAGACTGTTAACACGACAATGCGACCATTTCTAGAGGAGATGAAAATCCCCGTGCTGGCAATGTTGCCGGAAAATGGTTTATTACGCAGCGTTAGTGTCAAAGAACTAGTAAATCAACTCCATGCTGACGTTCTCTGCCGTAGCGATCGCTTAGATTTAATGGTGGAAAGTTTGGCAATTGGGGCAATGAATGTCAACTCGGCTGTGAAATACTTCCGCAAACGCCGCAATATGGCTGTGGTGACGGGGGGCGATCGCGTGGAGATTCAACAGGCTGCTCTGGAAACTTCTACCCAGTGTCTCATCCTCACAGGTCAATTACCACCCCCTGATTTTATCCTCACTCGAGCTGAGGAATTGGAAATCCCTATCCTTTCGGTAGATTTGGATACATTAACTACTGTGGAAATTGTGGATAAAGCCTTTGGACAAGTGCGTGTTCACGAGCCAATTAAGGTTGAGTGTATTCGTCAGTTAATGAGCGAACACTTTGATGTGGATCGGTTGCTTTCTTTGCTGGAATTAAATGCGATCGCTACACTACCTTGAAGATTGTTTTTTTCTGGGATGCAACGGCAGTGCTTGTGCATCCGACACCATCGGTTTGGCGATTTTTCGCTCTAAATGTGCTGGTGATGGATTTAATAAGCGTGTAAATTTTCCTTCTGCTTCCATGCGTTGGTATATCTCCTGCATATTAGGCAAACTGTCGTCTGCTTGCTCCCAGTGAAGAATTGCGGCTTCATTACACCATTTTTGAATCATTGGCATTACTTGACGATGTGCCCCAGAATTACGGTAATGCTGCATCCCTAATTGGTTTTCCCATAGGGATACTGTCCAAAAAACTCTGTTTCTGTCTTGTATGAGTTTGCCACCGACAAAACCTTTGATGTTGACGATTTGCCAACCGCTTAAAAGGTTGTGCCACATAAAGCCTGGGAAATAATACCAGGATTTCAAACGCAAGCGGGTTACAGATACTAAGGTCATAACACAACTTCTATCTCAGCTACTATAATTTTTCAATACTAAATTAATTGTATATTAACTTTGTTGTAAATCAACTCAGGAATATTAAAATAATTTGATGTTGCTGGTACAAAGGTTTTACATATCAGATCGA
Source organism: Calothrix sp. CSU_2_0 (assembly GCA_012034595.1). GTDB lineage: Bacteria > Cyanobacteriota > Cyanobacteriia > Cyanobacteriales > Nostocaceae > Brunnivagina. The sequence goes on from JAAUPE010000086.1 coordinate 30,228, forward strand.
AAGTAAGGCTGGGGATAGCCCTGAGTCTGGTAAAATATCTTGGTTGTTTAATCTGCAAACGTCCGTCTTTGAGTCAGTCAACAGACCTTATCAACAATATCGATACATTAGCGCAAGAACTGGCGACTATCCAGCAAACAGGTTCTAAACGAATCGCCTTGTTGGGTTCACGTCACGTCCCGATCGCGCATCAGAATCTCATTGAGATGATGACTTATGCCTTAGTTTTATCAGGCAACCGCATCATTACCTCCGGTGCAACAGGCACAAATTCTGCTGCGATTAGGGGAGCTATGCGAGCCGATCCCAATTTTTTGACGGTAATCTTGCCGCAAAGCTTGGAGCGTCAACCGCTAGAATCGCGCCAACAACTCGAACAGGTAATGCATCTTGTGGAAAATCCAAGCAATGATAATTTGTCGTTAGCGGAAGCTAGCTACCAGTGCAATAAGGAAATTGTTTCCCGATGCCAGCAACTTATCTGCTTTGCCTTTCACGATAGCCGTACCCTGCTGCAAACCTGTCGAGATGCCGAAGAACAGAGAAAGGTGGTTACATCGTTTTACTTTGATTAGTTAAGGTTACATTCGCCCGTGACTGTAATTTTTTTATACTCTATCGTTGCTGCTGCTGCATTAATCTACGCGCCATTTCTGGTAGTTGGTTATGCCCGTTTTAGTATCGGCTACGATATGTCCGCTCCTCGCACTATGTTTGATAAATTACCACCTTACGCCCAACGTGCAACATGGGCACACCAAAATTCTTTTGAGACATTTATGGTGTTTTCCGCAGCTGCAATGATGGCTTATGTAACTGGTGTGAATTCCCCTTGGGCAGTTGTAGCTGCGATCGCGTTTATTGTGGCTCGGTTACTTTACTCAATTTTCTATATTGTGAATATACCCATTTTGCGTTCTTTAATGTTCGCCATCGGTGGACTTGGTTCTGCTACGCTCTTTATTTTGAGCATCATCCAAGTTTCTAGTTAGTATGGGAAAAGTCAGGGCAAGGGGCAAGGGGCAAGGGACAAAGGGTAAATTTGTAATTAATTTACTCCCTTAGTCTCTACTCCCCCAGTCCTTCCTCCCTTACCTTCGATCCAAAATCTAAAATCCAAAATCCAAAATCCAAAATCTTCTATGGCTTCGACATACTCTTTTGACATAGTAAGCGAGTTTGACCGACAAGAACTAGTCAATGCAGTCGATCAAGTAGTAAGAGATGTAAAAAGTCGCTATGACCTTAAAGATACCAATACAACGGTTGAATTAGGCGACGATAACATTACTATCAATACCGACAGCGAATTCACACTAGATACGGTACAAGGTATACTCCGCGAAAAAGCTGCCAAGCGCAATTTGTCTCAGAAAATATTCGATTTTGACAAAATAGAATCCGCAAGTGGTAATCGCATTCGTCAGGAAGTCAAGCTCAAAAAAGGAATTAGTCAAGAAATCGCCAAGCAAATTTCTAAGTTGATTCGCGATGAATTTAAGAAAATACAAGCATCGATTCAAGGTGATGCAGTGCGAGTCAGCGCTAAAAGTAAGGATGAATTACAAATGGTAATTAATCGACTCAAGCAAGAAGATTATCCTGTTGCTTTGCAGTTTAATAATTATCGATAAGGGCATTAGGCATTGGGCATTAAAATTAGTAAGTTGCGATGCCCTTGGCAACCACCTTCGTACCCCTCCGGGGTAGACACGTAGTGGCTTCTGTAAGTAGCCTGAGTTCGGGATAAGGAAAAGGGCAGGTAGTAAGCTGAAAATAGCGTTAAATCCAGCACCTACCCTATGTTCAGTTTAGAAGAATTATTTTGCCACGTAGATGACTTCTGCCAGAAATTTGAAGC
>JAAUPE010000087.1 GCA_012034595.1 Calothrix sp. CSU_2_0
TATCTCAACGGATACAAGCCCCTGAATTGATTCATGGAGAAAGATAAAGATTCCTTGTTTCAAGCCCCTAGATTTATCTCTGGGGTTTTCTTTTTACCTTTATCTTTTTACTTTTTACTTGGCTGACCAATCTAAGTAGTCTTCTTTATCTCCATGAAATTCAGCAATAGAAAAATCTTCTTCTGTAGATTGCTTATTTCCAGAAAACATCCCAAACTTCATCATTTGTTGATTTTGTAAGCTAATTTTTGTCTCTAAAAAAGTCACAATCACACGACTTTCCGATACATCTGATGGTAATTCGGCAAGTTCTACCTTGCCATCTTTATAAATTCCTTCAATCGATTGCAACATCACATTTTACTAATGATTTATTTACGGCAATTATAAACTTAATTTTACTCATTAACTCGTATATTTATCTGACTCAATTCTTCCCGTACAACTCGCCGTAAAATTTCCTTTAAGTAGGTAGACTCAAATAAACCTAACTATGTAACGAAATGTAAAATCTCTGAATTCCTTGCGATTGCTACGTTTCACTCCGTTGCATACTCCGAAACGGAGAAGCAAGCTACGCAATGACATAGTTATAAATTTTTCTTAGTTCATCAAATTGAATACGATGCTTCAAAAAATTCGATTCACCCTTATTCTCATCCCACTCGAGGTATTTTATTATATATTCTCCCCATGCCCAATAACTTATGCCCGATATTTATCAAGTTGCGATTCGACCGTTTTTATTTAATCTCGTTAAAGCCGATCCAGAACAACTTCATTCTGTAACGATTCGCAGTTTAAGTTGGTTGGGTGAGATTTGCCAACATCCGGCTACAAGTTGGGTAAATCAACGCTTACAGCAAACTTTATGTTTGACTGATAAACGTTTAGAGCAAAATTTATTTGGTTTACATTTCCCCAATCCCTTGGGTTTAGCTGCTGGTTTTGACAAAGATGGTGTTGCTGCTCCTGTTTGGGGAAGTTTAGGGTTTGGATTTGCGGAGTTAGGTACGGTGACTTTTCATGCTCAACCGGGAAATCCACAACCACGTTTATTCCGTTTGCCTCTGGATGCTGCTGCCCTCAATCGCATGGGTTTTAATAATTTGGGTGCGGCTGATATGGCACGTAGATTAAAACTTGTACGTAGCCAATTTAATTTGCCAATTCCCATCGGTGTCAATTTGGGTAAATCGAAAATTACACCCTTGGAAGCTGCTGCACAAGACTATGGCGATAGTTTCCGCTTGCTCAAGGATTGCGGTGATTATTTTGTGGTGAATGTGTCTTCACCAAATACACCAGGATTGCGATCGCTTCAAGATGCTTCGATGCTTGCTTCTATCCTCGATGCAATCCGCCAAGAAAATTGTTTAAATTCTGACACACAAAAACCTATTTTTGTCAAGATAGCGCCTGATTTAGAATGGGAAGCAATATCAGACATTATTGAATTGGCAAAAAGCTATCAATTAGCTGGAATTATTGCCACAAATACAACGATTAGACGTGATGATTTACGGACACAAATAATTGAGAAAACCGGGAAAAAACCACAAGAAGAGGCAGGAGGAATAAGCGGAAAACCAGTACGCGATCGCTCTACAGAAATTATCCGTTTTATTTACCAACAAACCCAAGGACAAATACCAATTATCGGCGTTGGTGGCATATTCACCGCAGCCGATGCTTGGGAAAAGATAATTGCAGGTGCTAGTTTGATCCAAGTTTACACTGGTTGGATTTACGAAGGTCCCTGGATGGTTCGTCGCATTCTTCAAGGGTTACTAACCAAACTTGAAGAACAAGGGTTTAATTCAATTGGGGAAGCAGTTGGGAAAAGTGAGTTAGAAGGTAGAGACGACCCGTCGGGTCGTCTGTACAGGAGTTAATAATTCCCCATTTCCCATTCCCCATTCCCTATTCATCAATTGGAAAAAATTCCCTAGTCTTGCGATCGTACCTCCAAGCGATATTATCAGGGTCACGACTACGACTCCATTCAGGAAAATCAGCATCATCGCGACGCTTAAAAACTGTACTGGAGTAAACATTTAATCTTTTAGCAAGTTCTGATTGAATCAAAGAACCAAAAGCTAATTGTTTTGCCAGTGCTTTTTTTGCTTCTTCGTGAGTCGCTGCTTCTTTATGGGTTAATTGTGGAGGTAAATCAGCTTCGTCTATTTCAGTATCCGTAACTAATTCGGGTTCTTTAACTAATTTAGTTTCTTTTTCTTCAAGCACCGCAGGAATAAATTCGGGAGATGCTAAAAGTTGTGCTGATGCTCTGGAAACGCGAGATGATACTAACTCTTTCACAGGTTCGCTACTATCGAGAATATCGCCAAGAATATTGGCAGTCATGAAATAGTAAACCTGTTTGCCATCTTCAGTGTGGAGGATGCTAGCGCCAAACTCTGACGCTTTTGTGTCCAAAAAGCGTTTTGCCACACTACCAGAAAAATTGCCCTTGATTGCCAAATCTATTGGGCTTAAACTGCCCTGGTTTTGCTGAATTAGCTGATGGAAAATGGGGTTAACTCCTTGACACCACTGTTGCCATTGGTAGTTTCGCCAAAGGTTAATACCCGTTATCAGCACAATCAGTCCTAGCCAAATTCGCCAGGTGGAAACCAGGAAAACAATCAGAAAAGAGATAGGCAAAAGCAAAACGAGAAATCCTTTCCCGGTGCTTTCGATAGTTTTTTCGCTCATGCCGATTATTGCCCAGTAATTGTTTCGGGGAATATTGGGAAATAATATCATCTTGGCAAAAACTAGGATATTTATTTGTATCCTGTGTAGATTTGCCAAAAGTTTTTCTAGATTTTTCCAGATGTTTTCTAGATATTTCCAGATAAAATATGGCAAAAATACACTTTTGCCAAAAGATAATCCCGGCAAAATTATAGGCAAAAAAGCAAAAAAAATCTCTACTGATATTTTTATTTACGAGAATCTAGTATATTTTTGTTTCAGTATGTTTGTGTCAGACTCCGATTTTGGGTTGGGGTTCGCTTGGGCAAATGGAACGTGAAATTTGATGTGATGGGGTTGTTTTTGGCAGTTGGACTGGCTTAAAGTAACACATATCTACTTTTTAGCTCCTAACTTTGCCAAGCTCGATAAAATTCGGAATAGGTCATTTTTTCGGCACAATGCCAAATTAATGTGTAGCAATGGCGATGTTTTTCCATTCTGGTGTCGTTCTCTTGGACATCATTTTCAAAGTTAATTTTTGGGGAAAAATAAGCTTTTAATAAGGCGATTAGTTCGGGTATTTGTTCGTCTAATAAAACTTTTTTAAAGTTATCTGCGGCTCTTTTGCGAATAATTTCTGTGCTACCAAATTTGACTAAATCAACTAGGGTTCTAAATGCTAAAGGGTTTCCTATGTCTGTTTGTGCTAATCTGAAAGCTCTGCGTCGCTTAGTTTCTTCGTCTTGAGTTGTCATAATTCCTTGTTCTAATTTGGCAATAAATTCTTCTATTCCTAAATATTCGGAGTGTTTTTTATCTGCATTGAGATTTGAATTTAGATTGATATTTTTTATTTGAATGCTTGATTTTTGGGGATTTTTTTTAGTTTGGTGAATGCTGGGATAGATTATTTTTGCTTTATCTGGTGCGATGATTGATAAACTTGCTGTGGCTTGAATTTTTAATGTTTCGTTTTTTGAAGAATTAATAATATTTTCCAGTGTAGAAATTGCGATCGCATTCCCAGGGTTGATTTTGCCCAAGCTAAAAGCGGCTTTACGACGTAATGAGTCTTTTTTTGTAGATTCAATAATTTTTATTAATGCCGCGATCGCAATTTGGTTTTCTGGTTCAACTTTGCCTAAACTGTCGGCAGCTTGAAAGCGTAAATGTTCTAGATGGATTGAATTTACTAATTTTTCTAAAGTCGAAATTGCCAGCTTATTACCTGGATCGAAAACTTTTCCTAAACTGTATGCAGCGTTCCAGGTATCGAAATCATTTTCACAAGTTTGAATAAAATCTTCAAGGGATGCGATCGCGCATTTGCGATCGGTTTTGAGCAAAGCAACTCTGGCACCTTCTTGAATTGGTGCGGGAAAACGCCACCACCGTTGTCGTGTAGGATGAAAGTAGCCGAATCGTAACTTAACTAGCTGTGCAACAATCTTGCTACTCAAAGCACAATCAGCAAATTCCCCAATCCCCGCAGCAGCTAAAAAATAAGCTTGATAGCTGTAATAACCCCCACAACCATCTTCAAACTCTGTTAAAGCTTGGATAAATTCATCTTTGCATTCGCGAATAATATCATCCTTACCCAACCAAAGTAAGATTACTTCACGCCATTGAGGTTCAAAAATGGGGGAATATGGGGAAGAGATGCTTTTTTGTCTGTCATTTTCCCTAAAAAACTGCCAGTCATGAATCGCTAAAGCTGCAAAGTATTCTTGAAATGTGGGATGGTAGAAAGCATATATTTTTTCACCTTGGTTTTCGGAAATTCCTACTTGGTTCAGCCAGCCGATTTGAAGTGCTAATTGAAACATGCCTTCATCGTGTGCGCCTAAAATTTGGCAAATAAACCGATGGCGAAGTCGGAATTTTGTTTCGGCTTGTGATAGTGCTTGTAATGCTAGTTTTCCTAATGCTTGATTTAATTGTTTTCTTTGTGCTGAAGTTGTGGGAAAACGGTCTTGTTTCCATTCGTAGATAGTTTCTACAAATTGCTCGTAAAGCATGGCTTTAGTACTAGGGAATTCACCTTGGCTTAATCCCCAAGTACGGCACATCAAGGCTAATCTTAATGGATTTTTGACTGCATCTTTAATTCTAATTCGTCCAGGTTCTGCTAATTCGATTTGTAGTCTTTCGCCTAAAGTGGGATTATTCTGAAACCATCGCTGGATAAATCTTCCAACTAAATTAGATGTTTGCTGAGATGTTTGATTTGATGTTTGCTGATTACTAGAATTAAAAATTTGAGAATTAGAAGTTTGAGAATTACCATAAGTAAAATTCAGGTTACGGTAGGTATTAAATACTTCGAGAGCATTTTTTCCCCCATCCCAAGCATTGAGACGACTAGTAAGGATAACATGGGCACTACCAACCCAACCTGTGAGAAAACTGGCAATTTTAGTTAAAGCTTGACTTGATTCAATTGCCATTTCATCAACAGCATCAAGTAACAACCATACTTGTTTTTGATTAAAGCGATCGCAAAATGCTGCTTCTATTTCTACGGGAACGTGACGTTTGCGGATAGCAGTTCGCAACCAATCCTGAATTAAGTAATCTTCTAATGTTTTACCTTGTAAATCTGCTAATGAAACCCAAATTGGCAAATCCTCGGTATTTTCTAACAACCATCCGGCAATTTTTTGTAAGAGTGTTGTTTTCCCAGAACCAGGTTCCCCAACGATCGCAATTCTTTTGTCGGTTAGATTATTCTCAGATGACTTATGCTGTAACACTTGCTGCAAAAACATATCCAACGTAAAGGTTTGCGTTACCTCTGTATCCTCTGTTTCGTAAAATCGTGAACCCTGGGTTGGTAATATATCCTCATCTCGTTTATCTCGCTGTTTGCGTTCTACTAATCCCAAAGGTACATAAACAGCATCAAGATCGAAAGTCACTCCATCAACACTTGTTAAGGAGTTTGTTGTCAAACGTCGCTGATTTTGTAGCATCTCGCGACAAATTTCTTTCCAAGGATAGGATAAAAACGATTCGTCGGATTGTCTGTATGAAACTGGGGTATAAGGAGATGGGGAAGATATGCTACTTTTCCCCCGACGATTTTCCCATTCGCGATCGAAGCGCTGTAAATTATCTTCTATATTATGACGGGGATACCAAAGATTGAGGGTAAAGTGCCAATTTTCCGAACCACCACGGGTAGAACGATTATCTTCTAAAATTTCGAGAAAATCTGCGAATCTTCTTAAAGCTTCTTTGATTTGTTCGGCATTGAGCGGACTTTCACATACTTGTAAACTAGTTAAAGCCTGTAAAAACCTGACTTTTGTGCGTACTACTAGCCGAATTTCCGATTGCCAGCGAATTTGAATGTTTAATCTCAATGCGTCTAATGCTGTTTCATCGCAGTCTAAAGCGTCGTTTGCATAAGCTAACAATACTTCTAACAAGCGTTTTGCCCGTTTTTTTGTTTCTGCTCCGTAACTTACTCGTGCCATGAATTGGTCACTAATTTATTAATTGGGATATTTATTGGGATATTAGTTGGGGGATTCCCTTAATTTTACAACTTCCCCCAGCTTCGTAAAGCTTATATCATCAGCTTTTGCGCTTCTGTCTGTACTAGTTAGCTTCGGGGAAGGAACTGGAAATAAGATTGGTTGTAATAAATCCTAGTTTAGTCAAAATGACTGGAGGAGTTACTAACAATGTCCATCAAAAAAAAAGCTAGAAAAACAGCGAATCCTCAAAGAAAAAAAACACAAAAGAAAAGACAGCAAATATTGGGAGATAAGATAATAGTAAATTTTGCGAAATTATCAGAAGCATCAAAACGTTCGTATGGAATTCCTAGTTATTACGAATCTTATACGTATAACTGTATTGCTTGTGGCAAGGATTTTCAGTTTTCTGCAAGTCTTCAACAGCAATGGTATGAAGAGAAGAAAAAATATTTTTGGATGCGACCAAATAAATGCGGTGTATGCTATGAGGAATCTTTGCAATTGAAGCGAGAAATAGCAACTTTCCCAAAGTTATTAAGAACATCATTAACGATAGATGAGCTAAAAGAAATGTTAGCAAAACTAGAAAAATTTAATTTGCTGAGTAAGAATAAATTTGACTCGTCTCTTTATAACAGAATCAAAAAATACTAAAAAGCAAGACATTATCATCATGAACGAGCTTTATATCCAAACATCAGAATATTAAATTACGGAAATCAATAGACGAAATAACGACTTGCCACAAAGTAATCCCAAATATATTAACACTACTAAATTACATTTAATAAATCAGAATGAGAGGTTACGATGCTGAAGCTGACATATACAGAAAATAACTTCAATATTGAGTATATCGAAACAAATTTGCAGGATTGGATCGAGAACAGAGTCACTTTTTCCTTACGAACAGGTTTAAATGGTTATATCGAACATACGACTGCTTCGTTCTTACTTCCTTCAATTTTAGTTGATAAGACAAATTCAACAATATTGGTCGAACAAAATCAAAACATTATTAACATTGACTGCTGCGATCGCAATTTTATCGAAGTCACTCTCAAGGGTATTTGGCTATGTTCTAATGTGGAAAGTGACACAGGTATTTTTGTAACTCATCTGGACACTTGCGCTGAATTATATTTCCTGCAATTGCAGCAACATCAGAATTTTTCCTATGCCTAGTTTTTTAAAACCCATGTCCTCGAATTACCCAAGCATCCGATTGTATATTGGGGATATTCCTTCCTGACAATCAAAACCCGGTTTAGTTGGATTATTGTACCTTTGTAACGAAATTGTGCGATCGCTCTTTTCTCCCGTCATGACATTAAGGGCAATCCCAAACCTCTCAATTTGCATATGGATGAGGCTAAGTTATATTTTTATGACTATTTAGACTATGGGCTTGATAAAGAGAGGTAAAGTTAAAAAGTAACATATGTTATCTCCTACAGCTTGGGGAAAATAAACTAACTATTAGTTTTCCTGGGAAGACTGTTAGTTAAAGAATTCTGCATTCTGTAGAATAGTTGAATTAATCCAGTTGAAAAATAAGGACAATTGGATATGTTTAAAAAAATTTTGGTGGCAGTTGAAAACAATCAAATCGGTAATCTTGTTTTTGATGAAGCGCTAGCTCTGGCAAAAGCAACTAATGCTAGTTTGATGTTGGTACATGTGATGTCTCCCTATAGCGATCGCAATATAAATCCAATTTCGATGGATCCTTATAGCTTCTACCCCGCAATGCATTCGGAAGCTTTAGCGCAAACATTGAAACAATGGGATAGTTTAAAGCAAGAAAATCTTGACTTTTTAAGGGTTTTGTGCAGTACTGCGGCGAGTGAAGGAGTTACAGCAGAATTTACGCAGAATTTGGGCGATCCAGGACGAATAATTTGTGAAATGGCTCGAAATTGGCAAGCTGAGGTTATAATTCTTGGTCGTCGAGGACGTGCTGGATTAAGCGAGTTTTTTCTTGGTAGTGTTAGTAATTATGTACTGCATCATGCACCTTGTTCGGTGTTAGCAATTCAAGGAATAACCTCAGCAACTCAAAAGGTATCGGAGACAGAGCAGCAAGTAGTTATGGAAAATTTGGGTTTTAAAACCCCGTCGTTATAGAATAGTTTTAGGATTTGTGTAGAAATAACCCGAACAATTTTGATGTGAACCTCAAAGTTATGTTGTTCCATTGCAAACTAAAAATTTAATGCAAACTATTCTTTTTCTTTGCACAGGTAACTACTACCGTAGTCGCTTTGCCGAACACTTATTCAACCATCTTGCACAGAAACAACAGCTAAATTGGCAAGCAGACTCACGAGGATTAGCACTAGAACGTGGTGTCAATAATATTGGGGCAATTTCTCATTATGCAAAATCAGCATTAGCAACAAGGGGAATAACTCTACTGGACGAAGAGCGATTTCCCCAAGCTGCATTATTAGAAGATTTTCAAAAATTTACAAAAATAATTGCGATCGACGAATCCGAACACTTTCCATTGATGGCTGAACGCTTCCCCAAATGGTTAAATGAGATTGAGTATTGGTTAGTTCACGATATTGATAAAACTGGTGTTGAGGAAGCTTTGGGACAAATCGAGATTAATGTGATGCGACTGATTGGGGGGTTAATTTAATTTTCAATCAATTTAACCTAACATATTGTTAGCTAACGCAGAGACGCAGAGACGCAAAGAAGAGAAGAGTTTTTTATTCCTTGGCGTTCTCCGTGTCTACCTTCGGAAGCTGCTCCGCATCTATGGCGGTTTAATTCCTAATTAAATAATAGTTTGTGTGGTGGACTACTGGAAAGGTTTATGATGTAGAGGGTGAAAATAAAACGAAACAAAAGCATGTCTTCTGAACAATCCTATTTTGTGTCGGTAATTGGCGAAGAAGCAGTTTGTTTGTGGGAAGATGTTGGAATAGGACTGCATCAAAAAATTTGTAATGCGATTCCTACGGATAGCTCCGCTAACGCACATCAAGCAAAACCTCCTATATGTGTTGTCTATCCCCAAACCCAAGCAGAATTAGGTGCAGTCATTGCTGTAGCGAATCAAAAGCAACTGAAGGTTCTAATATGTGGTGGTGCGACGAAACTGGCTTGGGGTGGTTTAGCGGGCAGCATTGATGTGGTGATTTGCACTGAAAAAATTAACCAACTCATCGAACATGCGGTGGGAGATTTGACTGTTACTGTCGAAGCTGGGATGAAATTTGCTGACTTACAAAAAATTTTAGCTCGGACAAACCAATTTTTAGCAATCGACCCCACAACCCCCGCAGAGGCGACAATTGGTGGTATCATCGCCACAGCAGATACAGGTTCGTTTCGTCAACGTTATGGAAGCGATCGCGATCAATTGCTAGGTATTACGTTTGTTCGTGCTGATGGGGAAATTGTGAAAGCTGGTGGCAGGGTTGTTAAGAATGTGGCTGGCTATGATTTAATGAAATTGTTCACAGGTTCCTATGGTACGTTGGGAGTAATTACCCAAGCAACATTTCGTTTGTACCCAATGCAAGAAAGTTCGGGAACTGTGGTGTTAACAGGTGAGAGTGATTTAATTCAGCAAGCAGTAGATATTTTGCGTGGTTCTGCACTCACTCCAACCAAAGCTGATTTAATTTCTTCGCAATTGGTGTTGCAGTTGGGTTTAGGTAAAGGGCTTGGTTTAATTGTACGTTTCGAGAGTATTTTAGAAAGTGTTAAGGAACAATCTAATCGACTTTTAGAGGTTGGGGAAAAGTTAGGGTTACAAGGAAATATTTATTTGGGTACTGATGAAGTTAACCTATGGCAGGGATTGGAAGAACAAATGCAATTTCCTAGCAAAACTTCCACAATTCTCTGCAAAATAGGAGTAATGCCGAATGTGGCAGCAGAGGTATTGAATCAGGCAGAAGTAGGATTGGTGCATATGAGTAGTGGTTTGGGGATGTTGCGATTTGTCAGTGATAAAGAGAAGGTTGAAGAGAAACTTGAAAAATTAAGACTTTTTTGTCAAGAGAAAAGTGGTTTTTTGACCATTTTAGAAGCACCTATAAAAATCAAGCAAAAAGTAGATGTGTGGGGTTATGCAGGAAATAGCTTAGATTTGATGCGACGGATTAAACAGCAATTTGACCCGAAAAATATCTTAAATCCTGGTCGTTTTGTGGGAGGAATCTAATACTCTCGAAACATTCCTCACTATTATCTCTCTCTCCATATTTCTCTGCGCGACTTTGCGTTAAACTCTGCGTTCCTCTGCGTTAAAAAAATAAAATAAATTTCCCCACCAACTATTAACAAAAATAAAATGCAAATTTCAGATAATTCTACTAACAATATCCCGACTACTGCTGAAATTAAAAATCTTAAAGGCTTTGATGCAAACCATCCACCAGACCCTAAACTTATAGATAGCTGCGTACATTGTGGATTTTGCCTCTCAACTTGTCCCAGTTATAGGGTTCTAGGCAAGGAGATGGATTCACCACGGGGACGTATTTATTTAATGGATGCGATTAATGAAGGTGAAATTGCCTTAAATGATGCTTCTGCACAACATTTCGATTCCTGTTTGGGTTGTCTTGCTTGTGTTACCACTTGCCCTTCTGGTGTAGAGTATGACAAGTTGATTTCTGCTACTCGTCATCAAGTCGAGCGAAATTATCCCCGCAGTTGGATCGATAGATTTTTCCGTAGTTTAATATTCTCACTTTTCCCCTATCCCAACCTTTTACGTATTTTCCTAATTCCTCTATTTATCTACCAAAAATTAGGTTTACAAAAACTGGTACGAGCAACTGGAATTCTCAAATTAATTTCACCTCGACTTGCGGCAATGGATTCAATCTTGCCAAAAATTACATCAAAATTTTTCCAAAACAATTTACCGACAATTGTTCCTGCTCAAACTACAAAACGCTATCGTGTTGGTGTAATTTTAGGTTGCGTTCAAAGGTTATTTTTCTCCCCAGTTAATGAAGCTACAGTACGGGTTTTAACTGCGAATGGTTGCGAAGTTGTGATTCCGAAGTCTCAAGGATGTTGTGCAGCATTACCCGAACACCAAGGGCAAACCGAACAAGCGAAAGCTTTAGCAAGGCAAATGATCGATAGCTTTGTGGATACTGATGTTGACTATATTATTATCAATGCTGCTGGTTGCGGTCATACTTTGAAAGAGTACGGACATATATTAGAAAATGACCCAGAATATAGGGAAAAAGCGAAGGATTTTGTGAAGAAAGTTAGAGATGCACAGGAATTCCTTATTCAAGTCGGTTTGACGGCAGAATTATCACCAATTACCGATAAAGTTTTGACGATGGTTTATCAAGATGCTTGTCATTTATTACATGGACAAAAAATCAGCGTTCAACCACGTCAGTTATTAAATAAAATTCCCAATATCAAATTAAAAGAACCTTTAGATGCGGCTTTGTGTTGTGGAAGTGCAGGTGTTTATAATATGCTTCAACCGGAGGTTGCAGAAGAGTTGGGACAGATGAAAGTGGAGAATTTGTTAAATACTGGTGCGGAATTAATTACATCACCAAATCCTGGTTGTGCGTTGCAAATAAGTAAACATTTAAAAGCACAAGGAAAGGATATTTCGGTAATGCATCCGATGGAATTATTGGATTATGCAATTAGGGGTGAAAAATTAAAGTAGTTAGACGATCGCGATCGCGATTATTTTTCTTTGTCGCAACCAGGGAAAGAAACTGTCATGCTGACGCAGGAAGCATCTATATAATATTTCTTAAATCTAAAATAAACCCAGGTAAAATATCCTCACCTGATAAACTAGTAGGAGAATTCAAAACCTCTACTTCTTGGTTAGGACGATAAATTTCCACCTGTTTATCTTGGGGATTAATTAACCAACCCAAACGCAAACCATTTTGAATATACTCACGCATTTTTGCTTGTGTATCTGCCAAATCATCACTTTCAGAAACTAACTCGATCGCAAAATCGGGACATAAAGGTAAATACTTTTTTCTTTGCTGTGGTGTTAATATATCCCATCTTTCCTGCTTTATCCAAGATGCATCGGGGGAACGTGTCGAACCATTTGGTAATTTGAAACCTGTTGAAGAATCAAAAGCTTTTCCTAAATTATTTTGACGATTCCACAACCATAATTGACCTAATAAATCAAAATTACGGTTTCCCGTTTCTCCCCCAGTTGGTGACATAATTACTAATTCCCCTGATGATGATAATTCCAGTCTTAAATCTTGATTGGCAGCTACAAGCTGTTCAAATTGTTCATCGCTAAATTTTAATACCATAGGTAATTGTAATATTAAAGCTGTCATAATTAATTTGCCTCAAATTTATGATTACAATGTTTGGTTAAATTTACTCATTAACCAACGACTAACACTAACATCATCTTCGGTTTGGGATCGCAATAATGCTTGTTCGACAACATCCATTTCCAATCCAGGTAAGACTTGAGATGTGCGAATGAGTGTATTTTCGGTTTTAGATAAGTAATTTGCACTCACTTTGCTATTATTAACATCAACTACCCAATATTCTTGCACACCCAAACGTTGATAAAGCTTTAATTTTCTTTCGCTGTCGTCTTCTAGGGATGAAGCAGCAATTTCTATAACTAATGTTGGTGGATCGATTTCATCAAGATTAACAGGTGAATTATTGCGAGGGGGAAATTTGAGGTTTTCTCCAATGTAGAAGGCAATATCAGGTTGGGATTCGCGGATTTTACGTTTACGGAAAGATGTATTTGTAAGTTCTTTCAACGGAATATTTTTTGCGATCGCATATAAAATAACTAAAGTGGAGATAATCGAATTATCTTGACCATGTGCGGAACCTAATGCTGACATTTCAACTCTCATCCATCCTTCATCATAATAAAACTTTGCATTCACCAAAGTTGGGTCATCAGCAAATGCGGTAAAATCTTCCCAGGTTGTTTCTACCCAGGTATCTGTAGGTAAAGTTGTAATAGTTGGTAAAAAATTAACCATAGTTTTAAAAAACGATCGGTATATGTTTTAAACTTTATAGAGAGATGATAGATTAAATCCCTATTACTATTTTGACTAATGCGTAAAGGTAGAAATAATAAGGCTTAAAAAGCTAAAATATTACCACCATCGATTTATCAATTCTATCAGTTATAAAGGTGGGAATATATAAGGGTGGGAATACCCCATCCCTACAATTTTACACATTTGAAACAGTTTATTTTAATAATTCTTCACCCCGACGATACAATTCTCTTGCATAATCAGTCCAAGTACCTTGTCCCCAATATCGAAAACAACTTGTTTGCACTAAGAAGTTATATAAAAGTGCTTGTTGATAATCTTCACGCTTTGTTACTGATGCATCTTGCTCGACTAAGCGATCGTATTTAGCGTGAAACATTGCGCTCAATTTATTCATCGGTTCGAGGACATTTTCATACCCTTTTACCCAACTTAAATCATTTGTCCAAGATGCTCCATCGATATGAAATTGATGGTCATTTGCTTTTAATTCTTGAATCGCATTATTAACAGCTTCTGGTGTGACTTTATCTAAATTAACACGTTGCCAAATTTTATGTTGCTGTACTGCTTGAACTTCTGGATAGTCTTCAGGATTTGTACCTGCTGCTTCAATTAATTCTAAATATTCAGTACCATTCATCGCTACAGTACCCCCATTATTTCCCCCAGAATCGCGAATTTCCTGGTATATTCGCATGAAGTCGCGGGGAAATTCATTCATCATTACCCCACCATTTTCACCATCGGCAATTTGGGTGACTAATGAAGGAATATAACTAGTTGAAACTTGCTGTTTTCCACGTCCTTTTGCTTCAAAATATGGTTGCATTTGAGCAACTAATTTTGTATCCGAACCTTGGGTTTTAATTAATGCTGTAATCGAGATAATTTCACCTTGCGAATTCCGAGCAGTTAATTTATTGGGAATATACTTTTGGTCTTGATGTAAAGCAGAACCATCCAAATTCTCTACTGAATGTTCCTGTACCATCAACCATTTATAACCGCATTCCTTCAACGCTTTGATATATTCAAATAGGGTATCAGGATGGTTAGGTAAATGCATTTCTGGTGGAGAAAAACCCTTCACCCTTTTTAATGCATCATTACCAAAAATTGATGCAAAATGATGTTGCCAAGCTTGAATATGTAACTTGATATCAGGAATTGGTGTCGAAGGAACAACCGCATGACTCCACATTGTTCCCAACCATTCGACATAAGGTTGATATTGCACTTCACAAGTCACACGTTTGAGATTATTAATAACATCTTCACGCTGCATTTGTCGTAAACCCCACAGCAAATTACCCGAATAATCGAGCATAATTCGCGGATTACAACCTTGATTAATCAAATCGGGGATAAATTCACCAATGCGAGAATAACACCAAGCAAAAACACCTGCGTTGTGGTTGTCTCCATCGTGGGGATGTTCAAACATGTGCTGGAGGTTGGAGATTAATTCACCATTTATACCTGCGGGGATTGTGGGTTGGTGCATGTGGAGAGCGCAGGCAAACCCAGCATTGATATTTTCAAGATGGAGGTTTGTTGTGTTTAAAAATACTGGGTCATTGTGGTTTTTAATTAGATAAATTTCGGTTTCCCATCCGCAAATATTGGGTAAACCCGATCGCATATCTTCGAGAGTGGGCAAATTGGGAGATGAGATAGTTGCAGTCATAGATATAACCTGAGAAGGTCTGCAATTCATTTTCGCCTGCGATCGCATTTACATGATGAAGTCACAAAATAAATTAACACTCGACATACACTGCGATCGCATCCTTAGAACTGTGAAATCAGAGCGGTTAATTAATTGTATATTCAGCGATACAATCGACTGTAGTAGAATTTGCGGAAATAATTCATTCCACAGTTTTCAGGAATTTAATTGTGAATAACGCATATTTAAATTCTGATGTCTAATGACGAATGGTAGCGTGAGGGGGAAATGGAAAATGCAGACATCGAAATATATCCTGGCACTCGATTTGGGAACAACGGGAAACCGAGCATTTATATTTGATGCTGAAGGTAAAATCCTTGGAAATGCCTACAAACAATTAACCCAACATTACCCACAACCTGGATGGGTAGAACATAATCCAGAGGAAATTTGGAACGATACCTGCTGGGTTATACAAACTGCAATTGCAAATTCCCAAATCTCCCCTACACAAATCGCTGCCATTGGACTTACCGTACAACGGGAAACCTGCTTGCTGTGGGACAAAAACACGGGAAAACCACTTCATAATGCAATTGTATGGCAAGACCGTCGCACCGCTCCCCTGTGCTATGAATTGCAAAACCAAGGATATACCCAAGAAGTTTGCGATCGCACTGGTTTGATAATTGATGCTTACTTTTCGGCAACCAAACTCAAATGGGATATGACCGCGAGAGGGGCATTTTTGGGGATTACTGGGGGAACCCAACCCGCACATCTGGTTCGCGCTGTACTGGAAGCGATCGCTTATCAAGTCAAGGAAGTGGTGGAAGCAATTAATGCATCATCGGACACAGCAGTACAGAAGTTAGCGGTGGATGGTGGTGCTTGTGAAAACAACTTTTTAATGCAATTTCAAGCTGATATCTTGGGGATTCCTGTCGAGCGTCCGGTTGTACGTGATGTTACGGTGCAGGGTGTTGCATTTGCTGCTGGTTTAGCGGTGGGATTGTGGGATAGTTACGAAGAATTAGTGATAAATAGGCAAATTGATGATGTTTTCCAGCCAAAAAATGGAAAATCTCTAGCTCAGTTCACCACATGGAAAAAAGCTGTTGAAAGAACAAAAAATTGGGTAGATAGTTAATAGGTAATTTAAAAAGATTATTGACATTGATGCGATCGCACGGTAAATTATCGAAGAAACCCACAGTGGCAAGCTAACTTGTAATTCACTTCTCGGTCAAGGTACAGAATTTACGATTTTAATCCCTGTATCATCATAGAATTGCGATCGCTCATCACTTCTATCTTTATTTGTGCCTTTGCGTCTCTGCGCGAGTTTCACACATTCAAAATTAACATTAAAGGGGATAAAATTATTTTCATCCCCAATATCCAATCACCTAACCAAACACTTACTTAGTCAACAAGTGAATAGCAGCACCAGCAGCAGCACCAGTAATCGCATTGCTACCAGTATGTCTGCGATTCGTCACAGCACCAGACACAACACCAGCACCAGCACCAACACCAATATCTTGAACTACGTTACGATTTTTTCTGCCTCTAATACTTGTGCTTCTAATCCCATTTGCACCATTTACCGCAGCACCAGCAGCAGCACCATTAACAGCATTAGTCAACACAGAACCTCTACCCGTAATTGCACCAGTCACAGCACCAGCAGCAGCACCAATCCCCACATCTCGAAGAATTTTTTCATCTGCGGCAGCTGGTTTCGCTGGTAACAAAGTAGCACCAAATAAGCTTGTTGCCATTAAACCAGGTAAAAATGTACGTTTTAGAAATAGATTCATAATGCACCTATTAGGGTTAACTAAATCAGGACTTAATTTTACTTTTTTCTTTTTCTTCCTATTCCTAGTCTAGACATTATTACTCAAGTCGAAATCACTATGTATAACTTATATAACTGTCACAATAGGATATTGGGTATATGACAATAGTCATAGGAAAAGCAATAGCTAGTCATTTTTCCCCTAATTCCTTACTTTGAATTTCTACCCTTAGTTTTATCGAGCTTATTCCCATAAACTCAACTGATTTGGTTGATTTTCAACTTCATTCCAGGGTAACGGTGGAATTTTGACACCATTTTCTGCTAAAACTTTCTGTTCTAATAGTTGATAAAAACATTGTGCATTTCGAGGAGAATATTCTTCAACTGGACAATGAACAAAAAAGTAAATTTCTTTATCTTGTCGTAACCAATCTTGTATTTGTTTTACCCACTCTTCCATAAATTGCTGATTAATTTCTAAGTTAGGATGGGAAATAAACCTAATTAGACTAAAATTGGTAGTCAGGTTCAACTGTAATGGTAACTTAGGCTTACGTCTTTCCGATTCTAATTGTGGGTCATCATCTCCCGTATAAATAGGTCGAGAATCCAACAAAACCCTACCAATTCCCAAACTTTCTAAAAGCTCATTTAACTGCTTTGTCTCCACTTCTCGAAACCAGTCACGATGTCTCACTTCAACAGCCAAAGGTAATTTTGTTTCTTGCCAACCTTCCAAAAAAAGTCTTAAATCATCGATTAATTTTGGCGAATAACTTGGTGGTAATTGTAAAAACATGGGAGCCAATCGAATACCAAGAGGACGCATTTGTGTGGCAAATTCTAATGCTTTCGATATATATGGTTGTAATCTGCCATTATGACTAATATCCCGTGGTAATTTGAGACAAAACCGAAAATATTCTGGTGTTTCTTTAACCCATTTTGCAACTGTTTCGGCATTCGGAACTGCGTAAAAGGTCGTATTTCCTTCGACTGCCTGAAAACGTCTACTATATAAATTCAAAAAATCAGAATTACGACTACCTTTTGGATAAAATTCTCCGATCCAACCTTTATACGACCAAACAGCACACCCAATCAAAAATTTCATCACTAATAAAAATCTATCTAAAAAACTCTCTTTATTATCCCGCACATCCCCGACACATCCCCGACTTCTTCGAGAAGTCGGGGATGTGCGGGGGATGTGGGGATGCGAAAACTAATGTACGAAAACTAATGTACAGCTATTCGCATTGCTTCAGCATCAAGAGGTTTAATTATGAATAGTCGCAACATATAAAATGTGACTGCCATGATGAGAGGGAGCTTGAGAAAAAACTTGATAATTTTGGGTTTGTCGCTATATCTAATTTCTAGCAACTTGAGCCTAAAATTAATGTGAGAGCAGCGTTCTAAAAGCGGGATAAACTTAGGATGTTTAGTGTCGAGAATTACCGGAAATGCTCGTGCAGAAGTCTCATTAGTCTTTTCAATGACTTGAATGTTGTAATTTCTGGCATCTATTCCCAACGATTGATAAAAATTCGCTCGTTCGAGTACCGTTAATGTATGAGTCGCAAATACCGACAACAAGAAAAACCTTGCCCATAAACGCGCTTTCCAATTATCCCAAAGCTGAGGCTGCGATCGCAATAGTGCTTTAAAAAAGTCCCCATGTCGGTTTTCGTCTTGACACCAATTCTCGAAATAACGGAACAATGGATAATATTGATACCCCGGTTTTTGTTCGAGATGGCGGAACATGATGATATAACGCCAATAGCCAATTTTTTCCGACAAATAAACGGTATAAATAATCCATTCTGGCGGAAAAAATGTGTAAGTACGATTCTTTGTTAAATAACCCAAATCTAACGATAGATTAAAATCACCCATCGCTTTATTGATAAACCCCGCATGACGTGCTTCATCACGTGCTAAATACTCAAACGCTTCCGATAAAAGTGGACTGCGGTTTTTCAGCTTGCGGGTTAGTTCCTTAAACAGCAAAAATCCCGAAAATTCCGACGTGCAGGAACGTTCCAAAAAGTCAATGAACGCAATTCGTGTTTGCCCGTCAATACAATCCCAACTCTGTTTAAACTCTTCATCCCTGATAAAATGATGGCGATTATAGTCTGCTTTTAACTCAGCTACCACAGCCCGTAATTCTTTGTCATCCTCCGACAAATCCATTTGCGCGACTTTATCAAAGTCCGTCGTGTAAAATCGTGGTGTTAACAACGTCTCTTTTACAGGTGCTTTCACACCAGGTTTTAGAAAACCAGACTCTAGCGCAGAATTTGACTGAACCATACAAAAACCTTCATATTTACTAAGTGGTCAAAAATTGTATGTCCTGCACCCTGTCTTTTGTCATCTAACCATAGATTTTTCTCTATAACTATCGTTTTTTAAAGAGAATTGAAAATTATTTTAAGAAAATCACCCCAAATATTGCTGTTATTCATAAGCCAAAACCCTCTCCTAGCAAGGATTTACCCCTTTACTAGCTCAAACAATGTAAATAAATATGTACAACTATGTAGATATATAGCTAGCAATCTTTGAATATTTTTGATAGAAATAAGCATGGCTGGAGTCTGTAAGCGTTTGGGTTACGATACAGACTATCTCACTCTCTCCACTCTTTTTTTGTGCCTGCGAAAAGCGATAGATAGGTAGTCATCGCGATGAAAATGACTACTCCAATAGATGCTGAATTTGAATATCAAGGAATTAAAATGAGTAGCAATCTCGCTATTAAGCTTCGTGCTGGGACTCAAAAAGCACATACATCTGCGGAAAATGCAGGTTTTACAAAATGTTTTCTCAAAGGAGTTGTCGATAGAAGCTGCTTTGCAAAATTTCTGGGTAATTTGTATTGCGTTTATAGCGAACTTGAAGCAGCAATAGAAAAGTATCGCGAACATCCTGTAATTAAACCGCTTTATTTTCCTGAATTGAACCGTAAAGCTAATTTAGAAAAGGACTTAGAATTTTATTACGGAAAAGATTGGCAAGCGCAAATTTCCCCCACTAATGCGACTCAAAATTACGTGAATCGAATTAGTGAAATTGCCCTCAAAGAACCCATATTGTTATTAGGACATACCTATACCCGTTACATGGGAGATTTGTCTGGGGGACAGATGTTTCAAAAGATTGCTCAAACTGCCTTAAAACTAGAAAGCGATCGCGGAACTTCATTTTATAGCTTTGAGCAAATTCCCGACAAAAATGCATTTAAAGATAAATATCGACAAGCGTTGAATGCATTACCAATCGATGATGTCACAGCAGATAAAATTGTAGCAGAAGCAAATCATGCCTTTCATTTAAATTTGCTAGCAGCACAAGATTTAGAAGGTACATTAATTCAAGCAATCGGACAAGTTCTCTACAATACCTTAGTGCGATCGCACAATTCTGGTAGTACCGAAGTCGCACCAGCAAAATAAGTTAATAGTTAGAAGTTAGGAGTTAGGAGTTAAAAATTCAACATAAATAATCTTATACCACTCCTGCTTCCTCCTTCCATTACCCATTTTACCGTCTCATCAAATTGGAACAAAAATAAATGGTTTTTCAATTACCTGGTGTGAAATTCGATTTAGAATTAATTAAAAAGTATGATACACCTACACCACGATACACAAGTTACCCACCCGCTACAGAGTTAACAGAAAGCTTTAATCACGAAGACTTTAGAAATGCGATCGCGACAACTACAAATCAATATCAAACACCGCTTTCGTTGTACTTTCATATCCCCTTTTGTCAAAGTGCTTGCTATTATTGTGGCTGTAATATAATTGTTTCTGGTAATAAAAATATTGCTATTCCCTACGTTGAATATTTAGGACGAGAAATTCAACAAACAGCAAAATTAATCTCTTCAGAACGTCCTGTTGTCCAAATACATTGGGGTGGTGGAACCCCCAATTATCTAACTCAAGAACAAATCAAAAAAATTTGGCAAAACATTGCTAATAATTTCAATATTCACCCCAATGCAGAAATTTCCATCGAAGTAAATCCTCGTTATATAGATAGAGATTATCTCTTTTTTCTTCGCGAACTTGGTTTTAATCGAATTAGCTTTGGACTTCAAGATTTCGACCCCAAAGTACAAGTCGCAATCAATCGGATTCAACCTGACGAAATGCTATTTAATGTTATGGGTTGGATGCGAGAAGCCGAGTTTAAAAGTATTAATGTTGACTTAATTTATGGCTTACCCCACCAAAATTTAAAAAGCTTTCAGCGCACAATTCAAAAAACAATCGAACTAGACCCAGATAGAATCGCAGTCTTTAATTTTGCTTACATACCTTGGGTAAAAGCAGTACAAAAAAATATAGATGAAGATGCACTTACACCACCACAAGAAAAGCTCGAAATTCTTCAAATGACTATTGAAGAACTAACAAGAAACAAATATTTATTCATTGGCATGGACCATTTTGCGAAACCCGAAGATGAACTAGCAACAGCGCAAAATGAAGGTTCTCTCCAGCGAAATTTCCAAGGATATACAACCCACGGACAAGCCGAATTATTAGGTTTTGGGGTAACATCTGTAAGTATGCTACATCAAGTATATGCTCAAAATCATAAGCAATTAAAAGACTATTACCAAGCAATTGATGCGGGAATATTACCAACCTACAAAGGTTATAAACTAGATGCAGAAGATATTTTGCGTCGTGATGTCGTTATGGGGATTATGTCTGGTACACGAGTAGATAAACAAGAAATTGAGCAAAAATATCTCATAAACTTTAATCAACATTTTGCTCGTGAAATGCGGGAATTACAATTACTGGAAGCAGATGGATTGGTCAAATTATCAAATCAATTCATCACAATCACCGAAATCGGGAGATTATTAGTTCGTAATATTGCCGTTATTTTCGACGCTCATAAACTCACACGAGAAAGAAAACTCTCACGAGCTATTTAACTGCAATATATAGCAATCCTCAATTATTTATTGCTCCCGTAGAGAATATGGGAGTAAAATTTTTGGATTCTCCACCTTTTAAGAAAATGACGAGTCAATGCTAAAATAGTAAAAAAAATATATTTTATTTACAAACCAATAAATTTTAGTTAACTAATTATTTTATGAACAAAGAGAACTTAAACAACGATTTTATCGCTGCATTTTTTAAATCGATACAATCAAAAAACTTAGAACAGAAAAAAGTCTGGTACTCAACCGCAGCAGAAGCTTACAATAAGACTAGACCACGTTATCCGCAACAACTTATTAACCGTGTGATTGAACTCACACAACTTCCCACCAATGCCAAAATCTTAGAGATTGGCTGTGGTCCAGGAATTGCCACAGAAGCATTTGCCAAGTTAGGATTTTCGATAGTATGTATTGAACCAAACCAAGAATTTTGCCAGCTAGCAAGACAAAATTGTGCTGCATATCCAAATGTGGAAATTATCAATACTTCATTTGAAGAATGGGAAATAGAAACAGGAAAATTTGACGCGGTTTTAGCAGCAACTTCAATTCATTGGATTCCCGCAGAAATTCGCTATCATAAAATAGCTAAAGCACTAACAGAAAATGCTTGGTTAATATTTTTATGGAATGTGGTTTTTCAGCCAGAATATGAATTATATCAACACTTAAGAGATATTTATTTGACTTATGCCCCGTCTTTAGCGGAATATGAAGACAAGCGATTCGAGTATGAAAAACTCAAAGGTATCGGACATGGGATTATTCACTTCGGACAAGAAATAATTGATTCAGGTAAATTTAAAGATTTAATTTCTGAACAAATTCCTTGGCAAACTAACTATAAAACCGATGATTATTTGATGCTTTTAAGTAGTCTTTCACAATACATTGGATTAGATTCACAAAATAAAGATTCCCTCTTTGAAGGAATTAGAGAAAAGATTGAGAATGACTTTAACGGAAATATTGATTTTTCTTTACTCTCCGCTTTTCAAATTGCGAAAAAAATCTAGATAAAAATCGCTTTTCATACCAACTCAATCTCATCCAGATTCTTAATCACCACATCCGCACCACGGACACAATCGAACTTCCCAACCCAACTAATCCCAATACATCCAGCAGCACCAGCATTTTTCCCCATCGTCATATCACCAACCGAATCCCCCACCATCAAAGTCACACTCGGTTCAACTCCCAACCTTTCACAAGCTTGTAAAAAGAACTTAGGATTTGGTTTACTTATCTCCCCATCCACACCCATTTGTAATTGCAAGTAACTATCTAATTTATGTACCTTGACAAAATGCTCCACTTCATCAGTTGATGCTGCTGAAAGAATACCCAACTTCAAACCAACTTCCGACAAAGTTTTTAATAATTCCCAACTACCAGCAAACATCGGAGAAGCTGTTTCCCCCAAATATTTATCCGCTTCATCCAAAGCTTTACGAGCAATTTGCAACGACTCAAACCAACTTTTTCCAGTTTCGGCAATATAGCCAGCAGTGGCAATTTCAGTCTCATAACGACTTGCAACCGACATCAAACCCGCAGGATCGAGCGTATCACCATTTACACCATAAGCCATTAACAAAGGTTCACCAACACCAGGAACCTGTGCATCAACGATTCTGGCACTACGTTGAGCGTGCGATCGCAAGAATGTCTCCGAGTCTTCCAATGTCCCATTCTTGTCAAATAAAATTGCTTGAATATTTTTAAAAGTTTTGTTTCCACATTTAATATTAACCACGGAATTCTCCTAAAAATTTAAATTAACCACAATCAGCATTAGGTAAGGTACTTTCAGAAAATAAAATATGCCGACGATATATTTATAACCACATTATTCATCAGGGTAGGGAAACCCTACCCCTACAGCAATTTGGGGTAATTTATTTCTTGGTGGTTCCCTAACTAAAATCTAAAATCGAATCTGCCAATAAAAAAAGGGGTTTCCCCCTCAAAAATTTTGTTAATTATGTAATTATTCTTCACTTGCTGGTGGAATATCTTCCGCAATTGCTGATGGCACATCTTCCGCAACTGCTGATGGAATATCTTCTTCAACTGCTGATGGAATATCTTCCTCAACTGCTGATGGAACATCTTCCTCAACTCCTTCTACTGCTGGTTGCTCAATTGTCATTGATGGTATAGCGGCACCTTGAGCTTTAGCAAGCAACTGTTCGCGATATTTAGCTGCCATTTCTTCAGCTTTATCGTAAACCAAATCACGGTTCTTAATCATGTCACCGGGTTCTGGCTCCAGCTGCTTAGTAGACAGCGAAATCCGTCCGCGTTCAGCATCCAAATCAATAATCATTACCTTAACTTCATCATTGACGTTAAAGACACTATGCGGCGTATCGATATGCTCGTGGGAAATTTCCGAGATGTGTAACAATCCGCTCACACCACCGATATCGATAAACGCACCATAAGGTTTGATACCACGTACCGTACCGATAACCACTTCGCCAACTTCGAGACGATTCATCTTGCGTTCTACCAACGCACGACGATGTGAAAGCACCAAACGGTTACGTTCTTCGTCAACTTCGAGGAATTTTAAGGGTAGTTCTTCTCCTACCAATTCTTCTTTAGGTTTGCGAGTACTGATGTGAGAACCGGGAATAAACCCACGTAATCCTTCAATTCGCACTAACGCACCACCACGGTTAGTTGCAAATACTCCAGAACGAACGGTTGCATCTTCAGCTTGCAGCTGACGTACCCGTTCCCAAGCTCGCATATATTCTATACGACGAATCGAGAGGGTTAATTGTCCATCTTCGTTTTCGTCGGTGAGAATGAAAAATTCTCTTGTTTCGTTTGATTGTAAAACTTCTTCCGGGCTATCAACCCGGTTAATTGACATTTCCTGTATGGGTATATAAGCTGCCGTTTTAGCACCTATGTCAATCAGAGCGCCGCGTGGTTCGATACTAAATACTGTACCGGGTACGATATCCCCAGGGCTAAAGTGGTAATCGTATTTATCTAGTAATGCAGCAAAATCCTCGTGGGTAAATCCTATTTCAGCAGTAGCAGTTGATTTCTGATTGACCATGCTAATTGTTTCCTGGTGTTAGTCTCCGTAATGTTAATACCTCCTAGCGATGTACATGCAAGCGCCTGCCTGACAGTCTACACCTACATCTCATTTATGCTAGCGCAAAGAAGTTGATAAAATATGCTATCGACTTCCAAATATTAGATTATATCAGATATTTACCTATTGAGTGATTAACCATTAAAACAACAAAAAGAAATAACCGTTACTACCATAATCGTAGTAACGGCTCAAGCATGTTTTGCTTTAGTTTTTGCTTTAATTTTTGTTTTAAATACAGCACTCAGCAATTACAAGCTTGACAATATTGAGATTAGTCGTCTTTTTTGGAAATGCGGGGGGGTTCGCGGAATGCGATCGCAAAAAATATAGTCCCAATCGCTAATGTGAAAACCAAAATGTAAGCAATGCTTTCCATGTCTAGCTTTTCCTGCTTTTTTAGCCAATTTTTAGCAATAAATCAGTTAGTGGGTAACAGTTAGAAATTAGCAGTAAGTTTCAAATATTACTTACTAATCACTAACTATTAACCATTAACAATCAACAAATCTTAAACAGCTTTTTTACTGCGAGTCGTTTTGTCACCCACTTTCTGGAAGAGTCCCCATTCGACTTGTTCTTCCATGTCCGCTTCAACACCAGCAAATACATCTCGGTAAATTGTCCGAGAACCATGCCAAATGTGACCGAAGAAGAACAGCAGCGCAAATACTGCATGTCCGAATGTAAACCAACCACGAGGGCTAGTACGGAATACGCCGTCAGAGTTCAAGGTTTCGCGATCGAAATCAAAGACTTCACCACGTTGAGCCAAACGAGCATACTTTTTAACATCTGCGGGGTCATCGAACGACTTACCGTTCAAGTTACCACCGTAGAAGCTAACAGTGATACCAGATTGTTCAAAACTGCTTCTCGATTCTGCACGACGGAAAGGAATATCCGCACGGACAACACCGTCAGCATCGGTCAAAAGTACTGGGAAGGTTTCAAAGAAGTTAGGCAGACGACGTACTGTTAACTCACGACCTTCAGCATCTTTAAATACTGGGTGTCCTTGCCAAGATTGAGCAATACCGTCACCCTTGACCATTGGACCAACGCGGAACAAACCACCTTTTGCGGGGCTGTTACCAACATAGTCAAAAAATGCCAGTTTTTCCGGAATTTGCGACCAAGCTTCAGAAAGGCTAGCACCTTCAGCAACACTGGATTGAACACGACGTTGAATTTCTTGCTTGAAGTATCCTTGGTCCCACTGATAGCGGGTAGGTCCAAACAATTCAATTGGAGTAGTCGCGTTACCGTACCACATCGTACCTGCCACTACAAAGGCAGCAAAGAAAACTGCGGCAATACTACTCGAAAGTACGGTTTCGATGTTACCCATCCGGAGAGCCTTGTAAAGCCTTTCGGGTGGACGTACCGTCAAGTGGAATAAACCAGCAATAATCCCCACTACCCCAGCAGCAATGTGGTGAGCCACAATACCACCGGCATTAAACGGGTTAAATCCTGCTGGTCCCCATTCCGGAGATACTGGTGCTATGTGACCAGTGACCCCATAGGGATCGGAAATCCACATCCCAGGTCCAAATAATCCGGTCAGGTGGAATGCACCAAAGCCAAAACAAAGTAGACCGGAGAGAAGTAGGTGAATACCAAACATTTTTGGCAAGTCGAGCGCTGGTTCACCAGTGCGGGAGTCTTGGAAAAGTTCCAAATCCCAGTAAACCCAGTGCCAAACTGCTGCTAAAAACAGCAAACCGGAGAGAATAATGTGAGCTGCTGCGACACCTTCAAAAGACCAGAAACCGGGGTCATAGCTGGGGTCACCAACTACATTCCAACCACCCCAAGAACCTACTACACCCAGACGTGACATGAAGGGCAAGACAAACATGCCTTGTCGCCACATTGGATTAAGTACGGGGTCACTGGGGTCGTAGATAGCTAGTTCGTAAAGTGCCATCGAACCTGCCCAGCCTGCCACTAGGGCGGTGTGCATCAAGTGTACAGAAATCAGCCGTCCTGGGTCATTCAAAACTACTGTATGTACTCGGTACCAGGGTAGTCCCATCGACTACGCTCCTCCTCGATGAGTTTGTTTACAAAGCAATTTTTTAGATTTTGTTATTGCAAGAGCTTGCGCTCTTCCACACTTATTGTCTTATGAATTTAGACCGCGTGGGCATTTTAGTAGCGAGGAATGCAAAACTTGTTGTAAGCGATAAGCAGAGCTTAATGCCAAGGGCGTATCGCGCTTTTGCGAAAATTTACACCATGCGATACCATGAGCATCCTTGCAAAAGGATACTCCGCTACTAAATGCAAAAATGAGAATGTTTTAAAAAGTGTAACTATTCGTGGAACTCTTTGCAAGCGGCAGCAAAAGAAAATAATGGTACTTCTATGGTGTAAACATGAGTACTCCCATCGCAGAACCCCACCCCAATTCTCCCATCCGCTTGAATTTCCCCTCCCCGTAGCTTGCTTCCCGTTGGGGTAGCCGCCCTTTTAGGGCTAGGGTAATCCGGGAGGGGATTAAGGGGTGGAGTTCTTTTATTTGGGGCAATTCCACTATTTGTGTGTAAGCCGTAGTTTGTATAAGGAGGGTAATTAATTCCGAAATATCAGGGAAAAAACAGACTTGTGTGACACCTTAGCCTTGTAGAGGTGGGTAAATCTGGGTACTCATGCGATCGCAACAGTAAAAATTAAAATTGAAAAATTAAGATTTAAGTCTAAATATAAAGAATCATTACAAAAACTTGAAAATAACAAGCTTTCTTCTCAATTTTCTACCCTCAACCCAACAGGCTAAACCAACGCTTGCAGATTTTCCATCGCACACCTTGTTTCTGTATTTCCTAAACGTTCTAAAACTTGTTCGGCACTCATCAAACGTTTGAGGGTGACTTGACCGATGGTTTTGGTATTTGCAGCTTGGAGGGGATCTATTGGTTTGACCTCAATGGTAATAATTGCATCTTCTACCCGGTATAACCATAATAATTCTTCCTTTTCCACCAGACATAAACTCATTTTTTGAATATCTGGTAGTCTTCTCCATGCTGCCACTTGCCAAAGTCCTTCAGATTCCCAGACTCTACCGATTGTCCATCCCTCAGATAAGAAAAAGTATTTCATAATGCTTTATCTGGTAGTTATTAACCATAATTTGCTGTTTAACAATATCGCAATGTTTAGAGATAAATCAGGTATATTCAGTTAGTTTTTCAATAAGAATTTAGAATGCAAAATTTAGCAAATACCCGTTAAGTATCCTTGAGACATCCCCAAGTTAATTAGAATACATATAAAAAAATTCATCAATTGCTGTGGAATGATATATCCTATCTCTACAGCAAACATATGGTTGTAGTAAAATTACTCACCATTGACTTTAAAGCGATTCAATTACCAAACCAAACTATCAAAATTATCGATTTTATGTACTGGTTCCCCTTTTTCAGTAGACCTTGGGGTCGAACTAAACAAATTATTAGTTTTGCTTGTATTTGTTTATTACTACTTGTTAGCTGTGCGAAAAGTCCGCAAGCTGATAATTCTGGTAATGGGAATAATCCCCGCATTATCATCGGCACAACAAATAAACCCCGAACCCTTGACCCGGCAGATGCCTATGAAACAGGGTCGCTCGGTTTGATATATAACATGAGCGATAGGCTATATACTTACAAAGGCGACAGCACAGAGATTCAACCGCAGCTAGCAACAGAATTACCAAAAATTAGTACCGATGGTTTAACTTATACAATGCCATTACGCCAAGCTGTGGTATTTCACGATGGTGAAAAATTTAATGCTGCTGCGATGGCTTTTAGTTTAGAAAGGTTTATTAAAAATGGTGGTAAACCAGCGTTTTTGCTGGGTGATATTATCGATTCCGTCAAAGCTACGGGTGAATACGAATTAACGGTGAAATTAAAACAGCCGTTTGCAGCTTTCCCATCGTTATTAGCATTTGCAGGGGTCTGTGCAGTATCTCCAAAAGCCTACAAAATTGGTGAAGGTGAATTTAATCCGAATAATTTTATTGGCACTGGTCCATATAAATTAAGTAAATTTGCGACTGATAAGGTGCAACTCGATATTTTCGATCAATATTGGGGTGAAAAACCGATTAATCAAGGTGTAACGCTGCAAATTCTTAGCAGTGGAGTGAATTTATATAATGCCTTTCGGAAAAAATCGATTGACGTAGCTGGTTTATCAATGGATGCAGACCAAATTCGATCGCTACGGGAAAAAGGCAAAAATGGAGATTGGCAAGCGATCGCAAATAATGGTAGCGTCGTCTCGTTTATGGCTGTAAATCGCAACCAAAAACCTCTGGATAACCCATTGGTCAGGCAAGCACTAGCAGCAATGATGGATCGGAAATTGTTATTAGAGAGGGTGTTATACGGACAGGGACAACCAGTTTACAGCATGGTTCCCAACACCTTAGATGTTTACAAACCAGCCTTTAAAGAGCAATATGGCAGTGATGGGAATCCAGAAAAAGCCAAACAATTGCTCAAACAGGCAGGATTCTCCAAAGAAAACCCCGCAAAAGTCGAACTTTGGTATCGTTCCAACGTCGCTACAACAGGTTTAACGGCAATTGTCACCAAAGCGATCGCACAAAAAACAATGGATGGTTTGTTAGATATTCAAATCAACGGTATCGACTCCACTAGTGCGTACAAATATATTCCCCAAGGTGCTTACGCAACAACTTTGTTGGAATGGTATCCCGACTTTTTAGATGCAGACAATTATGTGCAGCCATTTTTGCAATGCGAAAAAGGTTCCAATGAAAAGGGTTGTGAAAAGGGTGGCAGTGTCTCTCAAGGTTCGTTTTACTATAGCGAAAGTATGAATAAGTTGATTGAAGCTCAACGCAAGGAACAAGATTCCACGAAACGTAAGCAATATTTTGCCGAAATTCAAGACATCATTGCTAAGGATGTTCCTTATATTCCTTTATGGCAAGGACAAGAGTATTTGTTTGCCCAAAATAGTGTTAGTGGTGTTACACAAGATGCTAGTCAATTATTGATTTATGGGGGAATGAAAAAGAGTTAATTGGGGATTGGGCATTGATAATTGGGCATTGATAATTGGGGATTGGGCATCGGGAATTGGGAATTGGGGATTGGGCATTGGGCATTAAACCAGAATCCAGAATCCAGAATCCAGAATCCAGAATCCAGAATCTAAATAATCCAAAATCCAAAATCCAAAATCCAAATAATCCAAAATCCAAAATATTGTTAAAGTCAAAGACGTTCCACCGGAACGTCTCTACAAATTCAAAATCTAAAATCAAAACATGTCTCGTTCCAAAGCCCTTACTTATTACGTAACAGTCAGATTGCTCTTGGCTCCATTACAAATATTAACCATTGTCACAATGGTATTCGCGTTATTAAGAGTTGCAGCAGGGGACCCAGTAGATGCAATATTAGGTGTACGTGCGCCGGATGCAGCCAAAGAAGCACTTAGAAAACAATTAGGTTTAGATTTACCTTTGCCGTTGCAATATCTCAATTATTTGGGAAGTTTGTTTTTCAAATTCGATATGGGTAAATCAATAACTAGTCGAGGTAAAGGTGTTTGGGAAATCATTAGCGAACATTTCCCAGCAACTGCGGAATTAGCTATATTTAGCATCATTGTGGCGTTAGTTGTTGGTATCACAGTTGGTACTATTTCCGCTTCTCGTCCGGGTACAAAATTAGATGTGGCTGGTCGATTGTTTGGGATTATTACCTATGCTTTACCAATGTTTTGGGCAGGGATGATATTGCAATTAATTTTCTCTGTGGGTTTAGATATATTACCCTTAGGAACACGTTTTCCAGCTATTTTAGAAGCTCCAGAAAAAATTACTGGTTTGTACACAATTGATAGTTTACTAAGAGGTAAATTTGTCGAATTTTTTACAGCAATTAAATATTTGATATTACCTAGCTGCACCTTGGGAATATTGTTAAGCGGTATTTTTGAGCGGATTGTGCGGGTGAATTTGAAGCAAACCTTACAATCCGATTATGTCGAAGCTGCCAGAGCTAGAGGTATTCCCGAAAACAAAATCCTCATTTCCCACGCTTTGAAAAATGCCCTCATTCCCGTAATCACCGTACTGGGGTTAACCTTTGCTTCACTGTTGGGAGGGGCAATTTTGACTGAAGTTACATTCTCATGGCCCGGATTAGCAAGCCGTTTGTACGAAGCGATAACAGAACGTGATTATCCCACAGTTCAGGGAATCATGGTGTTTTTTGGTGCGATCGTTGTTATGGCAAGTATTTTGATTGATATTCTTAATGCCTCCGTAGACCCACGGATTAGATATTAGGTTACGATCCGACTATGAACCGAGAATCCTCGTCCTTATAGGACGATGGATGTCAAGCATTTGTTTTTATTAGTAGGATAGCTTCTTGTAAACGACGCAGTTGATTGTATGCTTTTTCCAAGCGATCGCCATCTAGTTCAACTTCTGTACTAGGGTAGTTTTTTATTACTTCAATTAATTTAATATCGTTATCTTGACTTGCAGACAGCACCAAAGCCGAACGCATTGCTTGTCTGTCAGCTTTTCGCGAGGGTGTGTGAATCACTTCGCTAATTTGGTCTAGCACTACATTTCCCACGGGACTATTTAAAACTCGGTCTAAAATGATTGGATTGACTTTGACTGGGTTGGTTAAGTAGCGACGAACTTTATTTGGGTCTTGTTGTGCTAACTTAAAGCCTACACGTAAGGGGACAGAAAGTTTACCATTATCTGCAAAATTGCTAAGTTCCTTGACTGAAAGCGATTCGCGGAAAACACGATATTTCAGCACAACTTTTTCCGCAGCAAAAGCGGGAGCAGTACTAAGAACCACACATGTAGTTATTGTCAAGATTAGACAACGACGAATTGAAGAGATATTTGGAAGCATTTTTAAATATTTATACTAGTATTATTTTTAACTTAGACGATATTCTCAAATATAAGTTGCAAAAAATTACTAGTAGTCTGTCAAGAACTAATTGACGGTTGTAGAGACAGCGAAGTTGCCGCGAAACTTTGCCACGGGGAGAAGTTTGTGGGGACGGTTTCCGTCCTTTCAAGGGTAGGTATTTAATAAAGGCGTATTTTTGCAGGTAAAATACTTATCTAGGTTTTATCAGCAGAATTACTACGGGTGTAGGAGGGTGAATGCAAGTAGGAAAAAGCGAGGAATTAAGAG
>JAAUPE010000088.1 GCA_012034595.1 Calothrix sp. CSU_2_0
AAATAGTACGGGAAAAATCTTCTGTTACTACAATCTTTACTATTACTACGTCAATCCTATCAACAAGAATTACTACCAAATGTAGGTTTAGCATTAATGGTGAATTAGTACGTATTGGTACTGCTCAAGATGCATTTTGTGAAAGAGCAAAAGAGGATTATCTTGGTTTTGAAATTATTTGGGATAATGGAAAAAAAGGAGTTTGGCATTTTCATTATGACCATTTAAAAACAGATACAGACGTATTAAATACTTCAGACCCACAATCTTTGTTAGTTGATGCAGGTGTTTATAAATTAAGTCTTTTTGATAATAGATTTCACTATTTACAGGCAGAACGTCTTGGTCCACGAACATCTTATGAGATGTCAGATTACCAAGCACGACGACTAGGACAGCTAGGCACTCAAGGAGAATATACTGCACATTTTTTAGCAATTAATCAAGATAAGGATGTTTTGAAGAAAAAACTAAGACATCCTATGGCAAAATCGAATGCTCTTAGTAGTCAGGTTGAAGGATGGATGAGAGAAATTAGTCCAGGTACAAGAATTAAAATGAACTTAAATTCAGATATAGGATTGATGAGCTTGCAATATTTGTATGGTGATAGTAACCCATATAGAGCAACCAATGTAGGATTTGGGATTAGTTACACACTACCCATAATTGTTGCAGTACTCGCATCAAAATCTGATACACTAATTTTAGTTGAAAATCCAGAGGCACATCTTCATCCAAAAGGACAAGTAAAGATGGGTGAATTATTAGCACTGGCAGCTAGTTGTGAGGCTCAAATAGTCATAGAAACTCATAGTGACCATGTTTTAAATGGTATTCGTTTAGCTGTTCATGGTGGAAAGATTAAGCCAGATGATGTTCAATTACATTATTTTCAACGTCAAGAACAGCAGGGAGAAACTATTACAGAAGTTGTATCACCACGCATTGATAGAAATGGCAGAATTGATAAATGGCCTGATGGTTTTTTTGATGAATGGGAAAAAAGCTTGGATGTATTACTTGAACCTGCGGAGGAGTAGAGGGTGGATTTTGATCTAATTTTAAATGAATTATCTTTGCAAAATCCAGTTTCAAATGAGCAAATAGCGCAACAAATGATGTCTGATTTTATCAAGACAGTTAAAGCTATAAAAGCTCAAGGAGTAAAAATAAATCTGCGAACTAAAGAGAATTTTTATACTACTATTCTTGCTCCTAATTATCCTGTTAGTCGCTGGTGTAATGATGCCGATCAAATCGAAAGACTATTTATTAAAAATCTGGCTACGAAAACGCCTTTCTCAACTGATCTTCTAAATCCTAAGATACAAGAAATTGAGAATAATGCTAGTTTGTCGGAATTTCGTTACCAAGGACAATTAGCGATTGGACTTGGTATTGCTTATATACTCAATACGATTGTAATTAGCTTACTCTCTAAAGAATGCTGGGATTGTAGCCGTATAAAACTTGAATTTCGATGCTTGGATGAAGCTGAAGAGGTAATTAGTGAAATTGTAGAAGCTATCCATGCTAGCCGTAGTTACCACATACCAGAACATGCTAATCTAATTCAACAAAGTAAAGAGCGCATTTATCAAAAAGTTAGTAATGGGTCAGAGCTTTGGGGACAAAAAGAACAACTATTTCCTAACTTAGTATTTTGTGATGTTGTTAGAAAGCAGTTGGAAGATATTTTGACTGGTCAGTTAGAATTACAACCTGTTATCAACATATTATTGGAACTTCAAAAATGTTGCCAGAATTGGGATAGTGGCTATTTTAATCTTGAGGGTTATCCGATTGAGGAGTCAGGGGAAAGTCAACTAACACTCGATAAATATGCTAGAGAAAGAACTTTTCCCTGTCCTGATGGTAGAAAGCGTCTATTTGAGCGACACGTTAAATTGAGATTTTGCAATTGGCGAATTCATTTCTTTCCAGAAACACCAGGAAGAGTAATTATTGGGTATATAGGTCGTCATCTTCCGACAGTAAAGTATCGCACGTAAGCTAAAAAATGCGATCGCACCACTATTTACACCAGAAAAAAAATTACTAATTAACAAAAATCTGGTAATTTATCAATCCAAGGTTTGGCGATTTCCAGTTGTGCAGCCAAACTTATTAAAGTAGACTCGGCAGCAGCTTTACCGACAAATTGTACACTCGTTGGTAAACCCAAGCTATCAAAACCAACTGGTAAAGCAATAGCAGGTAATCCAGTGGCATTTGCTAAAGCACAGGGGGCAATCCACTGGATGATATTTGGTATATATCTTCAGGACTTAAATGTGCCCATTCACCAACGCGAATAGGGGAATGCAGATATACTGGCAATAACAACACATCAAAATCATTGAAAAAGCTCGCTATTTGTCGCGAAACTATTTGCATTTGGGCAACTGCTTTGACATATTCAGTCGCAGTTATGGTTTTTGAGATTAACCAACGATTCATCGGTTGCAGCGATTCTAAGGGAATATCCGAAGCTGCTACTCCAGTTCGCCAAATAATTTGAAATGGTTCGCCTAAACCGCTAAAGTCGGGACATGCTTCAGTGGTTGCATGTCCTAATTCTTGAAGTAATTGGACTGTTTGCAATACAGCTTGTTTGCAGGTTGTATCTGAAGAAGCAATGCCATTAATACCTGTAACATAAGCAACTCTTAATGCACCGGGTTTTTGCTGAGTCGCTGACAAAAAAGATGATTCTGGTTTAGGTAAATTATAAGTATCACCGGGAACATTACCCGACATGACATCAAGTAGTGCCGCAGCATCAGCAACAGTGCGGGCAATGGGTCCATTTATGGCAACTCCACCAAAGCGATCGCCTGCGGGTGCTGGAGAAATTCTCCCCCGTGATGGTTTGATGCCAAATAAGCCGCAACATGCCACTGGTATACGAATTGAACCACCACCATCGGAAGCTTGAGCGATGGGACACATGCCAGCCGCAACGGCAGCAGCAGCACCTCCACTGGAGCCTCCAGAGGTATATTCTAAATTCCAGGGGTTTCGGGAAGGGGGAAAGTTGGTAGGTTCGGTGTAGGGGAAAGAACCTAGTTCGGAGGTAGCAGTTTTACCAAGGATAATAAATCCGGCTTGGCGAATTTTAGTAACAACAAAATCTTCGTGTTTGGGAATATGTTGTAATAAAGCTGATGTTCCGTAGGTACAGGGAACATCTAAAACAGGATTTAAATCTTTGATGGAAATTGGAACACCAAAAAAAGCTGGTAATTCTGTGGGGTTTGTGGCAAGTAGTGCGGTTTTGGCTTTCGCATCATCTATAGCTTGCTCGGCTGTAATTGTAAAATAACTTCCCAATTGGGGATTTAGACGGGATATCCGTTCTAAGTATAATTCTACCAATTCTAACGGCGAGACTTCGCGATCGCGGATTAATTCTGCCAACTTCAGCGCAGGGGTAAAAGCTAAATCAAATGCATTCATTGTTGCTTTTGGGTCACGAGCAAGCCCTAGTGACTATACTTAAAATATACTGACTTGTGTAAGATTTCTATTCTATTCCAAGTTGATTCTTTGCAAACCGACTCCAGAGTCATTTTCTTGTTGTTTTTGGTCATCATTGGCATTAAATAGCTAAAAATCGGTGAATCACTGCTAATTTATATGCGATCGCATAAGTTAGTTCAGTATGATTAAACTGAACTTTGTCATTGCTAGTTTGCTTGTATGAAGTGGAGGTACAGTCAAACAATCCAAAAGCCATATATAAAAAAGCTGTTTTACTTCTGACTGCTGTACTCCTGTACTCTGACTTTTGCTGTATATCTGGATATGGGATATATTGTGTCTCTACGTTCAATATCACTCTTTCATTTCTTTTAAAGTTGCCAAAGCTGAAGGTGACAAACGACTGAGATATCGGAAAATCCAATATTTGGATATGGTATCTAACACAACAGGAAATGTGGCGATAAATAGTGATATTGCGCTGTGACTTGGAGGTAAACCTAGATGTTCTGCAACTCCTTCTAAGATTATTTCCCAACCATGTGGTGAGTGAAAACCAACAAAGATATCGGTAAATAAAATAATCAAAAAGGCTTTAGCACTATCACTTAAACCGTAAACAACTTCATCAATGAATGACTTTAAAATTTTTATTTCTTCTTTGCTAGTGGCAACTACAATTGCAAAGGCTATTAATGAGATAATATCGGCAAAAACATTACTAATTGCATTACTAGTTTTAAATCTAAATTCTTCGGCAATTTCAATAGCTTTTTCTTTGACCTTCTCTTCTATCTTTACCGATGATAGGTTTGGAGATTTCAGAATTAAACTTTCAAATTTAAGCTCTTCTTCGTATATTTTCAATTCTTTGAATGCTTCATCTTCCATAGTTGTATTCATAAAAATATGCGGATTATTTTTTCCCTGCACTTGCTCAACTAAAGGACTAACTAATAGTTGCTTGGCTAGTTGATGTGTTAATAAAGGTATAATTATCAGCATCAAAAGAAATTTAATAGAAGCTTGAGTTCGCTTTTTTGAAGTTCTAAACTTTTGAACGAGTTGCTCTTCTGCTTGTGGAGAAAAATCTGAGCGAATACGATTAAATGTTCTGCCGATTGACCTTGGTAAAATACCTGTTTTTTTCGACATTGAGTTAATTGGTGCTGGCTCAGTATTTGAACTATTTTCTATTGGTGGTTTAATTATTGGCTGTACTATATTTTGTAATTTTTTATGATTTTTATTATTGACATTTGTGGTTGGATTCAAACTAATTGAGTCTTCATTTACAAGATACTTTAAAACTACTTCATCAATAAATTTTAGTTGCTCTAATAATTCTTGTTTAGATGTGTAAATTAGTGAAAAGCTCAAGCGATATTCCGCCATCCTAACTTTAATAATATTTAAATTATTATTTAGATTAGTTTGCCAGTATTCCATCACAATTGATGTTTGATTAACAGTTTGATTAGTCGCTTGATCAGAGAGAAATTCAGGAGATATTTTTTGACCATTGAAATGTTCATTTTCAATTTCTCGAATCGATTCTGCGACTTTATATGCTTGTGCGATCGCGCGTTCGGGAGTATTCGTCAACCAGAGAACATTAGAACGACAAAAATTGACTATTTTATTACGAATTGAGTTTGGGTTTTTCGAGGATGATGATGGTTTTAACGTAGCCATGAGTATATTGCTGATTTTTTTACTCTTAATTTTCTCAATTTTAAGGGATGGAAATTTGATTTTAAAAAATAAATAATCATAAATTAATATTAATATTATGTATCATTTTTATTGATACCAATTTGAAAAATGATTGCGACAGATTGATTCACAGAATCCTTATCCAATGAGGTTGCTTTAATCCAAAATCCGTCTTGAAAAGTTTGACGGGTTCGGTTTCCGTACCGTCGTCAAACTTTTGTCTTCAACATGCTACGCATAGTTTACTTCTCCGGAGAGTACGCAAAATATAAAATCTAAAATGGTATGAGTTAAAATAGCATAGTGTTGATTTTAATCATGGAATTTGCCCAGCAGAAGAGTTGAGCAAATAGCTCAGTTTGAAATTGATTTTTAATGTAAAAATATTTAAATATCTTTAAATGGTCATTTAATTAGTTTGTAAATAATTCAACTATCTCGGTGAATCTGAATGTGTTCCTATCAAAGGGTTTGGTACGGGGAAAGGACGATTTTCTAAAAGCTTAAATTGTCCGTTAGCAGCATCGTAAGCAAAAACCTCACCAGTTTCTATTTCATAAATCCAAGCATGGAGATTTAGCTTACCTGCGTGAAGCTTGGAACGAATTACAGGATGAGTCTCAAGATTTTCTATCTGCGTCAACACATTTTGTTCAATTGCTATTTTCAACAACTTATCATGGGAATATCCAGGATAATTATCCATTACTAAACGTCGAGTCGATTCCGCATTATTTTTTAACCAGTCATATACCAAAGGCATTTGTTGAGCCAGATTACCTATTTGTAATAATCCTCTCATCGCACCGCAATGTGAATGACCACAAATTACTATATCTCTAATACCTAATCCATGTACTGCATATTCTATCGCTGCACCTTCTGCACTTGGGGAAGCTCCATGTGCGGGAATAATATTACCAATATTACGGACAACAAATATCTCACCTGGTTGACTCTGGGTAATTAAACAAGGATCGATTCTAGAGTCAGAACATGTGATAAACAATACTTCTGGTGATTGTCCTTGGGATAATTGTTCAAACATCTCACGATGAGAAATGAAATAATTATCGTGAAATTCATTCAATCCTTCAATAATTCGTTTTATAGGCACAAAGTAATCCTTATAATTGACAAAAGATTCAATCTATCACTTCATCTTCAAAAATATATTTTCCGGGAATATTCACTAACATATTTACCTAGCTTAGTATAGAAACACACATTTTAATTTGTATCTTTTCAGCTTAGAGTAATATAGATAGGTGGAAAGAAAACGACTATTTTAGAACATCAAAAAACCTATTTATACCGCAACTTTTTGACCTCTGCCTGTTCTACACCATAATAATATTTAATATTTTAGGTTAGATATTTTAGGTTAAATATTTGAGATTGAAGATTGTGAAACTATTATTTTTATACGTTTCACAATCATAATTTTAGTTCGAGCGAATTCAAATTGCACTAAACACCAATTCCCATAGCTTTAACAATATTCATGTACAAAGGTATTCCCACAATGATGTTAAATGGAAATGTCAAAGCCAGCGCCATAGAAACATATAAACTGGGATTAGCTTCGGGTACAGTCATTCGCATTGCCGCAGGAACTGCGATATAAGATGCACTTGCAGATAACACAGCAAATAAAAGTGCGTTACCTTGAGACATACCAAGAATTTTGGCAATAATAATGCCGATAATTGCGTTTGCAACTGGCATTAGTATGGAAAAACTAATCAAAAATGAACCTGTCTTACTCAAATCCTTTATTCTCCTTGCTGCAACCATTCCCATATCGAGGAGGAAAAACGATAGTACTCCATAGAAAATTCCAGGAATTGGTTTTTCTCCCCCAGTAAATGGCTCCAGTTTGTGCCAGTAATCTTCTCCTGTCAAGACTCCAATCAGCAGACTACCAACTAATAAGAATATAGAACCGTTGAGGAATGCTTCACGTAGCACTTCTCCCCAAGAAAGTTTTTTGCTATCTTCCTTATCTTCGTTTTTAGCAAATATCCTTACAAGCAGAATTCCCAGGATAATTGCAGGAGATTCCATTAATGCTAAAGTTGCTACCATGTAACCATCAGATGCAACTGTGAGGGTTTCTAAAAATGCATTAGCGGTGATGAATGTAACTGCACTAATTGAACCATAGGTTGCCGCGATCGCAGCTGCATTGTATACGTCGAGTTTGAGTCTGAGAATAAAGAATGAATAGATGGGAACCGCACAAGCCATAATAATAGCAGCAATTAGAGTTATAGCAATTTGTGGATTTATACCACTTTCGTGCAGTTCGTGTCCACCTTTAAATCCAATCGATAAAAGCAAATACAGCGAGAATAATTTTGGTATGGGTTGAGGGATTTCTAAGTCAGATTTGAGAAAGATTGCCAACATTCCCAAAAAGAAAAACATGACTGGGGGATTTAAGATGTTTGACAAAATTAGACTTGTATTCACTGGTTTAGCTTCCTTCTATACGATTCAAATCTCTAATTCAGATCGAGCGCTTATATTCGTCAATTGAATGTCTATGATATTTTGTCGAGTTTCCAAAGGCGCTAAATGTAATATAATACTTCTACAAAATAATCTAACTTTTCTAAAATATTAATATAAAAATATACTAACTATTTCTACAAATATGTTTTAGGACTTATATATTGACATAAAAGCTAAAATAGGAAGTATGATTTTGAACACTTATAGGTTGATTTTTCTTATCTTTTCAGCAGGCTTTGCATCTACCTAACGAACAATGGATAATTTATAAAAGCCCAAAACAAGACATTTAGATACTACACAATATGATTTATTCATAAAGTGAGTCAGCCTTATATTTTAAGCCTGCGAATTCAATATGTCAACGTTGCTAAGTGCCTTTTTAAAATAAGAATTGGTATTTTTTAGGAACTGTATAGATATAGAAGTTTGCAAGTAGATAAGGTACAAAGCTAAAAGCTTAATGTCTTATGAGACGAGTAAAGATGCCTATCCGACTGGGCTTTACTAAGGTAAAATATGCTGTAATTTAGTTACAAACTTTTATAAGTCTAACTAACATTTCAATTAGTTTATATCCAAATTAGCATATATCTTAGATATATACTGGTAATAAAAGTAAATTGTAAAGTCTAAAATTTGAGATATGGAAGTTAGAATAAATTGGGAATTTTGAGGATAATTATTATAAAATTATTTATGATTTTGTAGAGAAGTTTTAACGTAACATCTCTACAGAAAGAACTAGTTTTAGTGTGCGATGCATCAAGGATGCTGCTTCGCGATGTATCAAGGATACCGCTTCGCGATCGCAATAATCAGGGTTAAACCAAAACCAAAAGAAAGTCCTATCAACCAGTTGCGAAATAAAATTTGCTTTTGGGTTTGAATGTCGATTTTTTTATGTAAACGTTCGATTTCTCCTTGTGCTTCTCGAAAATTATTACGGATGTTTTTATTTTCAAGATGTAAATTATCGAGAGATTCTTTACCTCCAAATTCAGCGATAATTGACTCAATTTCATTTTTTCTTTGGTCAATTTGTAAACATGCTTGTTCGACTTTTATTTGAAATTGTGTTGTTTCTTCTCGATCTATTTTTACTTGAGAAGCTAGGGTTTTGACTTCATCAATATACTGGGGTAATTGATTGGTAAATTCTGGTAAGATTGCATCAAGTTGTTGAGCTTGGATTTTGGCAGCATCTAAACTACTTTTGATTACTTCTAGCTCTTGGTTAAACCGATCGAGAACAGTGTGGGAATTACCAACTTGTTCGACTTGTGTTGTGATGCGATCGTGAATTTGAGATGCTAATGTGATGTTTTCAACTAGCTTTGATTGCTGTTGTTGAACTTCGCGAACAGAGTCTTGAATACCATTAGCAATTAAAGAAGCATCAAATTTGATTTGTTCTAATTGGCTATTTTCCTGGGAGATAAATGCATGAATCTTTTGGGCTTTTTCTAGAGCTTCACGAGATGTTGTAATTCCACGTTCGATAGTTTGCCACAATTCATCTAATTGTTTAGCAACTTCTAAATCTGTGAGTGTTTTCATCTATTTATTTCCTGATTTTCTATAAGGTTTTTTAGACGGAGATTAAAAGATTGACAAAG
Source organism: Calothrix sp. CSU_2_0 (assembly GCA_012034595.1). GTDB lineage: Bacteria > Cyanobacteriota > Cyanobacteriia > Cyanobacteriales > Nostocaceae > Brunnivagina. Next base: position 9,339 of record JAAUPE010000088.1, read on the forward strand.
TAATTTTACGAGGGAAATATTGGATTGAGATTGAGAATTTACTTCTTGCCAAAAGGGAAGATTTTGTTGGTAATTACCATTCACAAGACTAGCTCTAACTCTTGCTGCTTCGTAGGGCATTCCCTTTGCTTCCAAATCTTTCGCGATTCCTTTAACTAAGCTTTCATAGCCTTTTATATCGCTATCTCTGACTAAATTTGCTTCGCTAACTGCTTGCCAGGAATATCCCATTGCTCGTAATAGTAGACAGCGTAAATGGATATTTTGAGTTTTTGTAATTCGCGATAAAGATGCTCTTGAGAATGTTTTTTTAATAATGAAATTGCTTGAGTTTCCCACTTATAGAGTTCTCCATTTTCCACACCAGCGAATTGTAGAGCTAAGTAGGTATCCCAATAGAGAAAACCTGTTTCACAACGTTTTAATAAACGCTGCTGGACATCATCAGGAATTTGGTTTAGATCGGCATCGCTAGCAACTTCCGTAATCCATTTGACAGCATCACGGGAATTAATGCGATCGCATTTTTTAAAAAAGTCGTAACCGTTAGTTTTTAAGCGTTTAATTTCATCGGTTGTGGCAACCACTAATAGACGCGATCGAGCGCGAGTTAAGAGGGTATACCATTGAAAACTTTCTTCTAAAGTTGGTGCTGTTTTACCTTCAAATAAGCAGAAAGCGACGCAGGATTCAAATTCTCTACCTTTCGCATTTTCTGGATTCAAAACTACTAAATTATCATGGGTATCTAGGGCATTTTTGGATAAAACTTTGATTGCTTTGGCTAAATCCCGCAGCAAATAACGATGATTTTCTTCTTTTCCACATTCCCCAGCAAGTTTTTCTAGAAAGGACATTGCGGAAGCTGGGGAATTTAATTCTAATAATTTGACTGGTTCCCCATTTTCAAATGCATGTTTTGGATTAGCAGGTAACGGTAACTCTTTACATTTATTTTTTGCTGTAATCTTTTGAGCGACATGCCAAAATTGATTAGCAAATTCTAATATTTGTTGGGAATTACGATAATTTTTAACTAATTCAATCGAATGTTTAATTTGCAAATGTCCCCAATTAAAATCAGTCAATTGGATACGCTGATTTAAATCACCCAAAAGCCATAAATAGGTCTTATGTCCTTGCTCAGACCATGATTTACAAACTGAAATTATAGCTTGCAATTCACTCAACAAATAATCTTGAGCTTCATCAATAATTAACAAAGTACAATCAGAATTATTAGGAATATTACTCAATTTAGTTTGTAAAATTTTAGCAGCATCTAAGCGACAAATTCGACAAGATAAAGCTTTATAAAAGTGTTTTTTACTAATTCTTAATAAATTATCAAGTCGATGGGAATTCACTTGAAACATGACATTTTTATCATGCAAATGCTTCTCTTCATCTAATACAAACGCTTGGTATAACAAAACGTCATTAGTAGTAATATCATCTTGACGAGTATACTTCAGCGCTTGCCGCAACGCTTCCAACTCTTGTTGTGGAGAAGCAAGATTATTGTCAAAATCAGGGTTAATTTTACCCAACCATTGCGGAAATGTACCTAACCAAAAATTTTCTTGATCGATTGCTTGTTTAACTTCCGAAAACTCAGCAATATCGCGTCGTAAACCTTCCGGTACAATCAACATTGTATTCCATTTATAATTACGGTGAACCTCACACGCAAATAAAGTTGCACACACCGTTTTCCCCGTACCAGGGGCACTTTGAACCACAACACAGGAACTATCTTCAAACTGATGAATTGCAGCTGGTTGATATTGCGAACATAAAGCTTTTAAAGGTTCATCAAGAATATTACGTTGATAATCAGTCAAAATTGGCGAATAGCGGTAACTACCATAAACAAACCGATACCAATCACCATCCTGCTCTTGATTCCATTGATATGCTGGATTATCAGCCAGCGCTGTACCCTGGGGATGCAATAATTCCTCTATAACCTGTGGTTCAGTGCGATCGCGACTGTCAAATGCATCATCATAAACACCACCACGCAACCCAGCTTTAATCACCACTATATTATTTGTGTCTTCCCGTTGCCAAATAACTCGCCATTTACCTAAGCGAGTACGCAAAAGATTTGTCACACCTTTGAGCGCTTTCGTCTGTCTCTCATCTCCTAAACTCAACCGATGCAAAATCTGGTAAATTCTTTGCAAGTCAGCAGCTGGAAGTTTTTGGATTTCACGAAACGCTGCCCGAATTATTTTAATATCAGGCATACAATAAGACTTCTCCCCGATAATCAATCGCTTTACAGTCTTATTGTTCCCATTTTTCAGAGAAATTTATTTTTTTCCTACAACGAAAATTAGATGCGATCGCATTTTTCTAAATTGGGGTGTTTTGAATCTTACAAATGCAACCATAACTATCCTCAAAACTCAGATTCTTAAACCTCTCCCCTGACTAAGGCTACTCTGTATACAGAGAAATTTAGCCGTTGCTGAAATTGAGGTGTGAAATTTAAAAATCGAGAATTTAAAACTTTTATTCTCTGCGTGAGGTAGATTCATACTTTGAATCAGCAGCGTCGAAATTTAATACCAATTCAAATAATGATTGCAACACATCCAACGGTAGAGACTTAGCACTGCTACGTCTCTACAAATATTATCTGTCGCGTTGTTTTTCAAATTGGTATAATTTCCCTTAATCACGCTTAGAAAGGAGGAAACTAGAAATCCAGTTCCCTCCCCTTAACAAGCTATTTACCGAACAAGGCAAAAGTTAAAAGTTAAAAGTTAAAAGTTAAAAGGCAAAAGAAATAAAAATGGTTAGAAACCCCTAAATTTATTGATGGGGATTATTTTTTTAATTTTTACTTCTTAAGTTATCTTATTCTTCCAACATTTCCATTAATTGAGCTTCATTTAATATCAAAACTCCCAATGATTCCGCCTTTGTTAACTTCGAGCCAGCTTCTTCACCTGCTACCAAAAAATCCGTTTTCTTACTCACCGAATCGGTAACTTTACCACCCGATTTTTGAATTACAGCTTTGGCTTCATCACGTTTTAATGTCGGTAAAGTTCCCGTAATTACAAAAACTTTGTTAGCTAATTTCTTCTTAATATTCCCATCTTCTAAGACTTCCTCAATTAAATCCTCAAATTGTAAACCAGTAGCTTGCAATCGCTCAATCAAATCATGATTTGAGGGAATGCGAAACCACTGATAAATACTATCAGCAATTTCCCCACCAATCCCATAAATACCTTCAATATTTGCCCTAGATGCATCAGCTAATTGTTCCACACTCTTGAACTTTTCTGCAAGTAATTGTGCCGTGACATTACCAACATGACGAATTCCTAAACCATAAAGAACCCGACTCCAAGGTTGATTTTTTGACTTAGAAATTGCCTCGACAATTTTTTCAGCCGACTTTTTCCCCATTCTTTCCAATTCGCATAATTTATCGGGTATTAACTCATATAAATCAGCAACAGATCGCACCACTTCTTTATCTACCAATTGATGCACCAATTTCTCACCCATCCCCCGAATATCTAGCGCATCTTTACTTACCCAATGTTCGATAGAACCCTTTAAAATTGCCGCACAGGATGCATTTACACAGCGAGTTACCGCTTCATCCTTTTCCCGTACCACAGGTTGACCACATACCGGACAATTGCTAGGCATGACAAAGCTTTGCGTACCATCTGGACGTAACTCTGTGAGTACCCGTACCACCTCCGGAATAATTTCCCCAGCTTTGCGGACAATTACCGTATCTCCGATGCGGATATCGAGTTGAGTAATGCGATCGCCATTATGTAAAGTAGCCCTAGATACGGTTGTTCCCGCTAACTGTACGGGATGCATTTCTGCAAGGGGGGTTAAAGCACCTGTACGACCAACATTAACGGAGATATTTTCAACAATCGTTGGAGCTTCTTCGGCTGCATACTTTAATGCTACAGCCCATCGGGGAAATTTCTGCGTAAAACCCAACTGTTCTTGCAGCTTAAATAAATCGAGTTTTACAACTACCCCATCGGTCATATAAGGTAAATTCAACCTTTCCGTATCCCAGTTGTTGTAATACTCAGCGACTTCTGCCAAAGATGAACACAATTTCATCTTTGGGTTGACCTTAAAACCCATTTTTTGCAGTAATTCGAGAGCTTCCCACTGAGTATTAGTAATACTCGCATCATCAGTACCGGGAATATGCAAAGTATAAGCAAAAAAGTCCAACTTTCGCCGATCTACAACCCTAGAATCAAGTTGTCGTAAAGTTCCCGCAGTGGCATTCCGGGGATTGGCAAATTGAGTCTCACCAGCTTTTTGCCGTTCCTGATTAATTTGTTTAAACACATCAAGGGGTAAAAATGTCTCTCCTCGCACCTCTACCCGTTCCGGAATAGTACCACCAAAAGCTTCCGCATTCAGCCGCAAGGGTATCGAACGAATAGTTCGGACATTTTGGGTAATATCTTCCCCCATCACCCCATCACCCCTTGTAGCACCTCGGATCAAAATCCCATTTTCATAGGTTAAAGCTAAAGCATTGCCGTCAATTTTTAATTCGCAGACATAGCCAATCCCATGTTCTGTTTCCTCCGTCCACAGGGAGCTAGAAGGTGGTGAAATGCGCCACGGGGATGCATCCCTGTGGTCACTTTCACGTAAATTCCTCCTCCAGCGATTATCCCAAGCTTTTAACTCGTCAACATTAAAGGCATTTTCAAGACTATACAACGGTACATTATGCCGCACCGAATTAAACTGCGTCGCTGGTCTTTCACCCACCCTCTGGGTTGGACTATCGGGTGTAATTAATTCGGGATATTGATTTTCGAGTTCCTGTAACTCACGATAAAGGCGATCGTAAACTGCATCATCTAAAGTTGGATTATCAAGCACATAATATTCGTAGCTAGCCTTTTGTACAAGCTTCCGTAGTTCTTCGATTCGCGCGAAAGTGCCCACGGGGATACATCCCTGTGGCGCATTTCGCTTTTTAACATCCACCATAGTCGATTCCAGCACGTTCTACCTCCATTGCTAGCAGGATAATTATATTAGTTACTTTTGCTATTCTTTACATTTATTTTTTATTCATAGCTCGATTCTAACTTTGGTTCATGATGAATTCGCAATAGGAAAATACTAACTTCATTTATTGCCATAAGCTTCGCTTGATGTCTCCGGTAAATCGGATAAAATTCAGGTTTAGGAATTTAGGTTTAATTTATGACTTGCGCGCGATGATTGACTTTCCGCGATACAGCATAATGAATACAATGGATGGTAGTAATTGGACTCTGGAGTTCTAACAGTGGGATTATTCGATGACTTGAGTCGGTTTCTAGAAAACCGTTTAGAAGAATTTTTACGAAGCAACCCGCATTTGGAGTTAGAAGCACTGTTAGATCAGTTGCGGGAGCAGGAACAGGATACATTGAAATTGATTGCAGAATTGCAGCTACAAGAAAAGCGATCGCAAGATGAAATACTAGCGACAGCGACGGAAATTCAAAAATGGCATGTGAGAATCCAAAAGGCAAAAGCTGCCAATCGCTTAGATTTAGCAGCAGCAGCACAGGAACATGAAGCTTCGTTGCTCCGTAAGGGAAATCAGCAATGGGGACATATGCAAGGTGTGAAGGAGCGAATCAAACAAGCTAAAGATTTATTACAAAAAATTCAAGTACGCAGACAAGAAGTTCAGGTAAAAGCCACGGAAGCACAACAAGTACGCAACCAACAAGCAAAAACTCAGCCAACCAAAACTCAGGAACCAGTGGAAAGTAGTGGTTGGTGGAGTTCTCCAAAAACATCTTTGGGGAGTTTTGATGATTTAGAAGAGCAATTTCGTCGTTTTGAAACCGATGATGAATTGGACAAATTAAAACGACAAATGGGGAAAGGGTAAAAGAAAGAAAAGAATAAATGAGAGTTTGAAAATACCAAGCAACAAACTCCATATTTCTCCGCGAACCTCTGCGCTAACCTCCCGTGAATTTGCGGAAGAATAATCTTCTGCAAACTTTTCTCTGCGTTAAAAAAATATTTTATTTTATTGTATTTAACATAACATTGTGAAACCTTCACGTTCATTGTTGGTTATTTACCTTTGCATCCGATTACTTAAAATTTACTCAAATCACAAAAATCAAAATATTTAAACTACCCAAAGGAGGAAATATATAAAAGTATTATTAATTTATCAAGATGATATTTATAGGAAATATTTATATATAATAAGATATACTTACTACTGAGTAATGTTAGAGTTAATATTCAATCAGAGTAAGTCAGCCTAATTCAGAAACTTTAATTGCTTAATTATTGTGAACACAATGTAAGCAACTGAAACGGAGGAACCAAATTTTGGGGCATATCTCTAGGTGAGTTAAGAGTTAATAGTTTTGAATATAATATTTAACTCATTACCCATCACTTTCTAGAGAAGAACATCTCTCAGTTCTAGCCCGTCAGCTAACTTCGTAGGCATTGAGAGGAAACTGAAAAGAGAGCATTTTGATGTTGCAATCTTGTTAGTATCCTTGTGTATTGCTGCTCAGATATTTGTACGTGCAATAAAATACTATTGAGGTTGCATCAATGATATTTAAGTTGAATTTAACAGTTGTTGTAGATGTTACAATTCCAGCAACTTGACTACATGTCAAGCAGATATTTCTGCGATCGCAAACCACTCATGACCAATCTTGACTATATCTCCGGAAATTTGGGGATAGGTTGGTTGTTAGTCGATTAAAAATAATTTCTTCAACATGGTTATCTAGTACGTGAAAAGATAGCCTAAATTAGCTGATTCTCCATCCACGCGATCGCACAGAAAAACAAGGAAAAATAAATATTTGCGTTTTGTCACAACGAATATTATTCCTAACTAAAGATAGATGACAAAATCGTGTAATTCGAGAAGAAATAGTCGATGCTTTGATTTCAGCTAAATATTCAGCACATCAGCACAACAGGGAAGCAAGAAATTGACTTTGACTGTTATAGATTTCTCAATGCAAGTGCAAATTCAAATTTTTAGGGGTTTTCAGTGGAAAATTGGCAAGCACTGGTTAGTATCACCACATTTATCTGCGTAATTGTTCTCATTATGGCTGAATGGGTACACTTAACAATTGCGGCTTTATTAGGTGCATTGTTACTTGTATTTACTAACGTCATGACTTTACAAGATGCTGTTGGTTACATTGGCAAGAGTCACGGAACTTTGGCATTATTTTTTGGAGTTATGGTTTTAGTTCGAGCGTTTGAACCAACTAAAATTTTTGATTATTTAGCGACACAATTAGTAATTTTAGCCAAAGGTGAAGGCAAACGTTTGTTATTAGGCATTGTGGCGATTACAGCCCCTATTTGTGCTGTTTTACCTAATGCCACTACAGTAATGTTAATAGCTCCTCTAATTCCCCCAATGGCAGAAGAATTAGGAGTGAATTTTGTCCCATTGCTAATATTATTAGTATTTGTAGCGAATAGTGCAGGATTATTGACAATTGTCGGCGACCCTGCAACATTTATTGTTGGTGATGCGATTAATTTAAGTTTTACCGATTACCTCGTCCGGTTGAGTTTAGGTGGTGCGATCGCAGTAATTACAGTGATTGCTATCTTACCGTTTTTATTTCGGAAAATCTGGAATACAAAACTTGCAAGTCTGGAAGAATTACCCCATCCCCAAATTAATCATCCACGAGTTTTAGCATTAGGGGCTATAATTGTCGGTTTTGTTTTGTTATTTTTTGTGATTGGGGAACAATTACCCGTACCAGTTTCACCTGCTGGTGTTGCCCTTTTAGGTGCAGGTTTGGCTATGCTTCTAGCACATCAAAGTAGAATCGATTCAGTTAATAATATTCTCCGCGATGTTGACTGGAGTACTCTCATATTTTTTATGAGCATCTTCGTGTTAATTGGGGGTTTGGAGAAAACAGGTGTTATTAGTAATTTATCTGGGATTTTATCGGTAGTTTTAGGAAAAAATATTGTTTTAGGTTCAATATTTTTAGTCTTTTTCATCGGCATATTATCTAGTCTTATCCCCAATATCCCCTTAGTAGTCGCAATGGTTCCTCTCCTTAAACAATACATAGTTAATGTGGGGTTAGCACCTGCCGAAATTCTCCAAGCTGGTTTTGACGGACAATATCCCACCGAAATTTTACCCTTGTTCTATGCGATGATGTTTGGGGCAACGTTGGGAGGTAACGGGACATTAGTTGGTGCATCGTCGAATATTGTTGCTGCTGGTGTGTCGGAACAACACGGACGACGCATTTCTTTCAAAACCTTTTTGCACTACGGTATCCCGGTAATGTTAATGCAACTTACCACTTCTGCGCTGTATGTATTTTTGCGGTTTTTAGTTTAAATTTTGTAGCAAGATAATAAGCATGAAGATATTAATTATGGTTCCGAGTTGAGATACATACACTTGGTAATTGAAAATAGCGTAGGGAAACCCAATTGGATTGAATCCGAACGAAAAGCCCAATTTCTTCTCAAATATACTAATTGAACTACCAATACTAAGATTACGGTACAGCAGTGAGATGTAACTTACTGCTTGAGAAAACTTCGTGCTTTGGCAAATTTTCCCATTTTTAACTAAAATGATAAAATTTACTCATCAAAGATATTAATTACTTGTATTTTCAATAACAAATAATTAATTCTTATAAATATATTGGGGATTTTCATAAATATTATTTAACTTGGACTGGGGAAAGATGATTATTATAGATATAAGTGCTAATACTTGTATTTTGATGTCAAATGTATAGGAATTTGATGTAGGAGAGTACTTCGCTTTGTCAGGTGCTAAAATTTGCTTGGTAAATGTAGCTAGACTCTCAAATAATTAGGATTAAATTATGCAGTCGCCAGAAATGGAACGCGAAAGCGATCGCAATGTTATCGATTCAGGTTCAATCAACAGTAGTAAGCTAGCTAGTAATGGTCACGACTTAACTGGGGTAAACAGTCTTGACAAAGTTAGGGATATTCTCTTTGGTAATCAATTACGAGATGTCGAAAAGAAATTTGCTCGTTTGGAAGAACGCTTGTTTAAAGAATGTTTGAACTCACGGGAAGAAAGTAAAAAGCGTTTAGATAGCCTGGAAAGCTATGTTAAACAAGAATTTGAATCCCTATCCCAACGGATGAAACAGGAACAAGGAAACCGGGATGAAACCATACAAAGTCTTGCGGAAGAGAATAAGAAAATTACCACAGCTTTAGAAAATAAGCTGAACCAATTCGATGAACATGTAAATAATAGCCAAAGGGAAATGCGAGAGCAAATTCTCAGCCAATCGAAGAGTTTACATGATGATATTGTACAAAAATACGAAGAAATATTAGCAATATTACGCCGCGAAGCTGAAGAACTGCGTCATGCCAAAACAGACCGTTCGACTCTCGCAAACTTGTTAAGCGAGTTAGCAATCCGTTTAAACTCGCAGTAATCTTGGTAATAACTTCAACAAAAGTAGTTTCGGATATAGATACCTTATGCGACAATCTTTGAGTAATCAATAATTGTCTAACACGCAGTATCAAAAAATGAGCTTTAAATCTCACTTGCCAACTTGGGGATTTAATTAATGAGTAAATTTTCCACAAATGGATTTTCCACAGAATCCCCAAACGTAGAGAACCAAGAACCTCAAGAATCAATCAAAGACGAATTCAACGAACTTCGGACTTTGTTATTGGGAGTAGAGCCAAAAAAGCTGAATCAAGTATGCGAATATATCGAAACCCAGAAAATTAAACCCGAAGATATTAGTCGTATACTTCCAGAAGCAGTCATATTGCGATCGCTCCAAGACAAGCAATTAGCCGAAGCGATGGTTCCCACAATCGAACAAGCAGTAGAAGCTTCGGTAAAGAAAGACTTAAACGTGCTTTCCAACGCGATTTTCCCCATTTTGGGACCATCCACAAGAAGAGCGATCGCAACTGCACTCGAAGAAATGATTCAATCGTTGGATCGAACCCTCGAACACGGTTTATCAATTCAAAGCTTTAAATGGAGACTCGAAGCTAGACAAACAGGAAAAAGTTTTGCCGAAGTTGTACTGCTGCGTACCTTACTTTACCGGGTTGAGCAAGTCTTTCTCATCCACAAAAAAACAGGATTATTACTTCAGCATATTGTCGCATCCCAAGTAGCAGTCCAAGACCCCGATTTAGTCTCGGCAATGTTAACAGCCATTCAAGACTTTGTTAAAGACTCATTTAATGTCGAAAAAGGGGACAGATTGCACACCCTAAATTTTGGCGAATTGACAATTTGGATTGAAGAAGGACCAACAGCAGTTTTAGCCGGGATTATTCGCGGAAATGCACCAAATGAACTGAGACTCGTATTTCAAGACACGATCGAAAAAATACATCTGAGATTCGACAACGAGCTTTACAATTTCCAAGGGGAAACAGAGCCATTTAATCTGACTCAACCTTACTTAGAAAATTGTCTCAAGGTTCGCTATAAAGTTCCTAAAAAAACAAACTATACATACGCATATACATTAATTGGATTAATTATCTTTGGATTATGCATTTGGGGTTCTTTGAGAATCAGCGAACAACAAAAATGGGATAAGTTCGTCCAAAAATTGAGTTCGCAACCAGGAATTACAATTACTAAAATTCAACAGGAAAATGGCAAATATCTCATCACAGGGATGCGTGACCCTTTAGCAGTAGATGTTGATAAAATCCGCCAAGAATATAATATTAATTCCCAAAAAGTTAATACTAAATTTGAACCTTACTTATCATTACAACCAGAATTTATTACCAAACGGGCTGAAGCATTACTTCAACCACCCAAAACAGTATCCCTTAAAGTTAATAATGAGGGAATTCTTGACGCGACTGGTTCCGCACCTGAAAAATGGATATCAGAAACACGAAAAATCTGGCGTTTTCTACCAGGAATTACTCAGTTTGAAGAAAAAAATCTCAGCAATATAGATGTTAGTCAAATCGAAAAATATCAGCAAGAAATTGAGCGAGAAAAAATTTTATTTCAAGAAGGTAAAACTGACTTAATCGCAAATGATATCCCTAAATTAGAAAGGGTTTTTACCAACCTGCAAAAAATGGCAGTTATGGCAAAATACCTAAATCAAAATATCAAAATTCAAATTATTGGACATACTAATGCAACTGGAAGCGAGCAGTACAATATGCAACTAAGTGCAGCACGTGCAGAGCAAATTAAATCTTATTTTATCTCACGGGGATTAAGCGCGGAAAATTTTTATACTCAAGGTTTAGGCTCAAACCAACCCCTAACTTCATCAACAACAGAAGATATAGATACTAACCGTCGAGTCAGTTTTAAAGTTAATAGAATAAATAATTAAATAATTAAATAATTAATAAATAATTACTTTTATATGCTTCAGAAAAAAATTTGTATGGTGGGTGCTTTTGCGACAGGAAAAACGAGTTTAGTCGCACGATATGTTCATAGCATATTTTCAGGTAATTATCAAACAACGGTAGGTGTAAAAATAGACAAAAAAACAATTAATTTCCGTGGACGAGAACTTAACCTGATTCTTTGGGATTTATATGGTGAAGATGAATTTCAAAAAGTACGTATGTCCTATCTTAGAGGTTCATCAGCTTATTTATTAGTCATCGACGGAACCCGACACAATACCCTTGAAAAAGCCTTAAGCTTGCAAATACGAGTTGAAGAGACTATTGGAAAAGTTCCATTTATTTTGGTCGTCAACAAATCGGATTTGACTGATGAATGGGAAATTGAAGAAGGGGAAATAGACAAGCTAAAACAACAAGGGTGGAATATTATTCAAACCAGTGCAAAAACAGGTCAAGGAGTAGAAGAGGTGTTTGAAACTATTGCTCAAAAAATCTTGGAGGGGTAGATGTTAGGTGTGCCCACATCTGTAATTAGTTATGTAATAAATCTCATGCTTGAAAATCGTTCGCTTGCTTATCTTCTAGTCAAAAAAGATGGATGCTTATCATCTTGGGGAGGTAAATTAGCAGATTATGGAGTTAATAACTTGCGGAAAGGAGAAGATATTGGACAGCAAATTTTCTTTTTAGAAGGACTATTACCATTAGATGATTTTCCCTTATTTCTTCCTTGTTTGAAAACAGGAGAAGGTATTTGTGCGGATATTCACATGTTTCCTTCTGAAGAAGGTGATTGGGTATTACTTCTTGATGCAACAGTTGACGAAATGCAATTGTCACTGATTCAGCAGCAAGCCAATGAATTTGTTCTCCAACACGAAAAAGTAACTCGAATACTCAATCAGTAAAGCATTCTTTCCTTAATTATATTTTATATTTAATCTTCCCTAAAACCAAAAGCGGCATCTTGCCATCATGAACAACTCAATTACCGCAGATTTGTTTGCAGCTTTAAATATTCTTATTTTAGAATATATTGATGCTGGTCGTTTCCGAATTACGGGAAAGATTCCAGCTTGGTTAAAAAAATTTTGTCCTCGACGAAAACTGACATCAGGGATGGAAGTTTTGATTCCCCAAGAAGATTTTCTTTTTTTGGAAAATTTTTTAATTGATGCTGAAGAATTTTGGCAGCAAGAATCGGAGAATCCCCTGAAATCTGGAATCTGGATTGAAAATGATTTAACAGGTAAAGAATATCATTTTGAAGCTTCTGCAATTACCGTCAATCAACAAAAAATATTAATTATTGAGTTATTAGATAAAGATTATATTGAAAAACTAGCAGTTATTCAGCAAGCGCGTGAAAATAAATTAAATTATTATCAAGTAGTTAAAGAAAATCAAAAAAAGAAATTTTGATTCATTGTATTATTCATGATATCGCCGGACAATTAAGCGGTATTAATTGCTGTTTAGCACTATTAGAATTTGAAAATTTAACCCCAAAAGGAAAAGAACGGTTAGATATAGGTCGCAGGCAATCAATAAAGCAAGAAATGTTAATTCGAGAAGTATTAGATGCATTTTCTGCCGAAGTGCGATCGCTTGAGTCTTTCGATATCGATCCGAAAAATGCACCCAATATCTTGAATGCTGCTAGACAAGTGGTCGAATTTTTAACCCCGACATTTGCACTCAACAAAATGCAGTTAAAATTAACCTGTGATGTTGATGCAGCAACAGACTGGAGAGTTATTGGTGACAAATCCCGTTTAGAAAGAGTAATGACAAATTTGGTAGAAAATGCCTTTCGTCATAGTCCTAGCGAGTCAACTGTTGTGATTGAGTTAAAGCAAGACGATAATTTTATTGTTGTGAATATTGACGATAAGGGTAGCGGTGTGAAGCCAGAAATGGTTGCTAGTTTGTTTCAAAAATTTTCTCAAGGAAAAGGGAAGACAGGTCGAATCGGACTCGGATTATATTTTTGCCGCATCACTGTTGAGCGATGGGGTGGTCAGATTGGCTATTTTCCTCTTACTGATGGAGGTTCTCGTTTCTGGTTCCGTTTACTCAAGCCTAAGAGTTAGGAATAGATATCTCCGGAAAAGACGTAGAGATGTATAAAATAATGGAATGGCTTGAAATCAAAAAAAAAGTCAAAAATTTTTACTGGAATGTCTCAACTTCACCAAATTTTATTACCCCCTTCCTTGCCTATAATTAAGGTCGTTCCGTAATTGTGAATATTAGTCGTGACTACTACACCAATCAACCCCAACTTCCAAACTACGCAACGTCCTGACTCACTCGGACGCTTCGGACGCTTCGGAGGTAAGTATGTGCCGGAAACTTTGATGCCTGCACTTGCTGAACTCGAAGCTGCTTATTATCAATATCGTCATGAACCGGGTTTTCAAGCTGAATTACAACATTTATTACGGGATTATGTGGGACGTGCAACTCCCTTGTATTTTGCCGAACGACTCACCACACATTACGCTCATGCAGATGGTAGTGGACCGCAAATTTACTTAAAACGCGAAGATTTAAATCATACTGGCGCACACAAAATTAATAATGCCCTGGGTCAAGTGTTGTTAGCTAAACGCATGGGTAAAAAGCGGATTATTGCGGAAACTGGAGCTGGACAACACGGAGTTGCAACAGCGACTGTATGCGCTCGATTCGGCTTGGAATGCATCGTTTACATGGGTGTCCATGATATGGAGCGTCAATCTCTGAATGTGTTTCGGATGCGGTTGATGGGGACTGAGGTACGTCCGGTGGAAGCGGGAACTGGTACTCTTAAAGATGCGACATCGGAAGCAATTCGCGATTGGGTGACAAATGTGGAGACAACACATTATATCCTGGGTTCGGTTGCTGGTCCTCACCCTTATCCGATGATGGTGCGGGATTTTCATGCGGTGATTGGACAGGAAACCCGCGCTCAAGCGATGGAGAAATGGGGTGGTTTACCAGATATTCTCATTGCTTGTGTAGGTGGTGGCTCGAATGCGATCGGATTATTTCACGAGTTTATTAATGAAGCAAGCATCAGAATTATTGGTGTGGAAGCTGCGGGCTTTGGTGTAAATACAGATAAACATGCAGCAACTTTGACAAAGGGAAGAGTCGGTGTGCTGCATGGAGCAATGAGTTACTTGTTGCAGGATAGTGAAGGACAGGTAATCGAACCCCATTCAATTAGTGCAGGTTTAGATTATCCTGGTGTTGGTCCCGAACATAGCTTTTTGAAGGATATGGGACGTGCTGAATATTACAGCGTTACCGACCAAGAGGCTTTAGATGCATTTCAGCGTTTATCGAAATTGGAAGGTATAATTCCCGCATTGGAAACTTCCCATGCGATCGCATATCTGGAAACTCTTTGTCCTCAACTTAGTGGAAATCCTCGTATTGTTATCAATTGTTCTGGACGTGGTGACAAGGATGTGCAATCTGTCATGAAACATTTAAATTTACAGTAGGGATGAGTTAGTTGTTGTCTGTAGGGACGCATGATTGAGCGTCTCTATGACTCTCTCATCCGCGATTCTACGCAAGCTTTACCAAAAGTTGTTGAAAATTTCACTATTAATTTGTAAATAATTTATAGTTGGAGGATTGTAATTCCGTGATGTTGACGGGAGAATCAGAATCTGAAAAGATTTTGTACATTCCGGAATCACTATCCGTACACACGTATATCGAAAAAATAACCAGTTCAAATAATTAACCATAATTGACCGTTTATAACCTTTTACATTTAACTAAATCTCCATGATTCGACAAACTGCTTTTGGCATTGCTATGAGTACGATTGTCCTTGCTAGTGGATACACGTCTAGTCATACATCAAGCCATGTTTCCAAAAAGCCGATACCAATTTCATCAAATCGAGTAGCAGCATCTACAAATTTTAAAACTAGCGAATTGGAAAAATCTGTTTTTGAGCAAATTAATGAATATCGGGCTTCTAGACGTTTACCAAAACTCAACTTGGATACCAAAATTTCTAAGCAGGCAAGGATTCATAGTCAAAATATGGCTAGGGGTAAGGTGCCTTTCAGTCACAAGGGGTTTGAAAAGCGCGTAAATATTATTCCGATTCGTTACCAAAGTGCTGCTGAAAATGTGGCATTTAATCAAGGCTATGATAATCCCGCAGCAGAAGCTGTCAGGGGTTGGATTAAAAGTCCTGGACATTTGGTTAATCTCAAGGGTAATTACAACCTCACTGGGATTGGTGTTGCTGCAAATCAAGATGGTGAGGTTTATTTAACGCAAATTTTTATTCGTAGTCGGTAGTTGATGTTTTTTGCAGACACCATAACGCTTCCCGTTTGCAGGCAAATCAATCTTTTGTGCAGGGGGTTTGGGGAAGATTTTCTTCCCCCAAACTTCTCCCAAGTCTTGGTTTTCATTAACTGTAGCTTGCTACTCTACTGCTTCGCATTACCGGATTGATTCATATTCAGTATTTTTATTTAAGTTACAAAATATTGTGTCAATTTAGAAACTGTCCTCAGTATATTTTTTTTGTAATCATAAAATAATTTAGCAGTGTAAATTAAGACGGTGTGTTCCTGATTAATTGAAAACTAATGAACCGAAAAATAGCTTTTGGCATTGCTTTCGGTACTTTTTTATCGGCTAGTTACTTGGTTTCTCTAGCTACGAGTACCTCCGCAAGTACATCATCTTCAAAACAGTAATTCAGGTTGCTCAAGCTACCAATGTCGATATTAATGGAGTGGAACGGTCAATTTTTGACCAGATCAACCAATATCGAGCTTCTAAAGGATTATCACCATTTACCCGTAATTCTAAGATAGATAGTCAAGCCAAAATTCATAGCCAAAATATGGCTAGTGGAAAAGCTGGGTTTGGTCATAGTGGTTTTAGCGATCGCGTCAAAGCAACGGGTATTAGTTACAGAGGAGCAGCAGAAAATGTTGCTTATAATCAAGGTTATAAAGATTCAGCAACGCAAGCTGTTCAAGGTTGGATAAAAAGTCCAGGTCATCGGGGTAATATTGAAGGGAAATTTAGTCAAACTGGTATTGGTGTTGCGACTAATAGGAAGGGAGAAGTTTACTTTACGCAAATTTTTCTTAGCAATAGGTAGCGGTTTTCTCTCTAATTGTTAAACAGGTAGTTCCCATCACAGTTTTCTTGCACAATAATGTAGTGCTAGGTTAATTTTGGTTAATTTTGATAATTACCAATGCTGAAGCACTACATTTACTTGATGTGAATCATGACACTACCAGATTTTCAAGTTTGCGATCGCGATATTAATGAGGAAACTCTATCTACCTATTTGCACAGCGATGCGCTGGCTGTAGATACGGAAACAATGGGATTAATTCCCCATAGGGATCGACTTTGTTTGGTGCAATTATGCGATCGCGCGGGTTCGGTGACGGTAATTCGGATTATTCGTGGACAAACTCAAGCCCCTAATTTGCAAAAGTTACTCGAAGCTAGTCATGTTACCAAAATATTCCATTTTGCCCGGTTTGATATTGCCACCTTGCGTCACAATCTCAATATTCATGTCAACCCGATATTTTGTACCAAAATCGCCAGTAAGCTAGCTCGGACATATACTAATCGTCACGGACTCAAAGATTTAATTTTAGAACTCGAACAAACTGAACTCGATAAAAGCGCTCAAAGTTCTGATTGGGGAAATGCTCTACATTTAACTGAAGCACAATTAAGTTATGCTGCAAATGATGTCCGTTATTTAATTAGTGCTAGACAAAAGTTAATAAATATGCTTAAACGCGAAGAACGTTACGAATTAGCAGAACAGTGTTTTGGATGCCTATCTGCGATCGTAACGTTAGATTTAATGCAATTTAAGGATTTGTTTGAACATTAAAAAATCGAAATAATGGTTATTTTCGGTTTGTGATTATAGCGATTTCCATATATCTAAAATACACTCATCTAACTTCCCTTCCCTGCAAGGGAAGGGGTTAGGGGTTAGGTCAGTGATTGAACGTGACGGAAACCAACACTATTGATTTTTCGCAAAATGTAAAATCGATTAAACTTCTTTTTGCTGAGTTTCCAAATGATTCTTGATGCGGGAAACCACATTATAATCATCAGCTTCGGGAGGTGTGACAGTCTCGGTTCCCTCGATTGGACCAGCAATTGCTCTCCAAGCGCCTAAACCACCTCTTAAGCTTGATACACTGGTAAAACCAGCATCTCTGAGCATTTGTGCAGCTTGGCTAGCTTTTTCATCGTTTTCCGCATATACATAAATATCACGGTTTTTGTGTAGAGAAGATTTAGCCAAATCGACTAATTCATCGATTGGCATTAGCATTGCACCCATGATATGACATTCATTGTAGGCTTTGCGGGTTTCTAACATGGGTTGGTCACTACCGCGTACATCCAAGATAGTAAAAGCGGGTTCACCCCATTCCAGACGTGACTTGACAGCGTGAGCATCCGATTGTCCGTGTACTGGTGGCTCATTGGGGATAATACCATCAAAAAGTTTGTTACTCATAATCTTTGTAGCTGATTTTAGGGCTTGATTTTAAGACTTGCGTAGACACGAAGTGACTTGTCGTCAGACATCGCTTGAATTTTACTTAATTTTTTGCACTAAAAATGCGATGGGTGAGACTAAAAAGCAGTCTCACCCTTATTTGTCAGCGAGATTGCAAAGGGTGAGGGGATATTAACCTCTCATTAGTAACCAATAAAATGCAATACATCACGTAGAACGCTGTAACCTGCTAAGTCCCATAGCAAGTAAGCTAAAAATCCAATCATTGCTAAACGTCCATTCCATAATTCAGCTTGAGGATTAAAGCCAAAAAGGAAGGAATTGCGATCGACTCCGTTGTAAGCTTTAGCAACGGTAGGTAATTCTGTAGATGGACGAGTTTCGCGAGTTTCCATTGTTTTTCTCCTGAATAAAGTGAATTATTTCTGATTCTTGGTTGTTAGTTGATTGTTATTAGTCAAGAATTAATAGCTATCGGTTAATTAGATATAGTTAAAAGTTAATGTTGCCTCGTAAGAGTTACTATTCAATAACTCCTAACTCCTAACTCCTAACTCCTAACTCCTAACCCCTACTAACTAATAACTAATAACCAACAAAATGCAATACATCACGTAGAACGCTGTAACCTGCTAAATCCCATAGCAAGTAAGCTAAAAATCCAATCATTGCTAAACGTCCATTCCATAATTCAGCTTGAGGATTAAAGCCAAACAAAAATGCATTACGGTCTTTCCCGTTGTATTCAGTAGCAATTGGTGGTAAATCAGTGCTAGGACGAGTTTCCATTTTTAGTTCCCAAAGTTTCTTCTTACTTGACTCTAATTTAGCGACTGCTAATCGATTTGCTTTCTACCTATAGATACAACATATATACACAGTTTTGATTAATTTTTATCTCAAAATATCCATCTCTAGGAAGTTATGAAAATCGGTAATGTAACAATTTATTACAAAGTTTATTTTTGCTTATATTTCAATACTACCCAGTTAGAATTTGTAATACAAAAGGGTCTTTAGAGACATAATTGCAAGCTATCTGGTCAGACTAAGCTAACATTCTCCAAAAAAGTTATTTTTACTCAATATTTCTCTTAATTTTGCGACGTAATCATAAATAAACAAAAGTCAGCAAAGTCGGAAAAAAGACCTGATTGACTATTACATTTCCAAACTGCATTTATTTTTTTTGAAAACTTCTACCTATTGCTAGAGGGTAACTTCAAACCAGAGAGAGATGCTGCATCGAGTAGATTTGCCGGATTCTAAGACTTACAGAGTCTAGTTGTTGCAATTAAATAAAATTTTAGCTATTGCATAGTTTTTACCCCCACCAATTGAAAGAATAATTAGGAAAGAAATACAATGTTTCAGAATCTCGAAATCATACTGGGACTAGTAAAACCACAAATGTGGCTTTTGCAAATTCCAGCAGACACCTCCCAAATTTCACCAGTACAAGCTTCGGTACTTACTTCTGGACCTCGATTTTTTGTAGCCTTAATCGCTGGTGTGATTCTGGCTTTTGCGATTCAGTTGGTTTTAACTAATCTCTCAGTTGCTGCTGGTATTTCCTATTTAGGACGTGCTTCTGATGCAGATTCGGGTCATGGAGGAGGTAGTAGTAGTAGTAGTGTTGATGGTACAATCCGTAAAATCGGCACAGCTGTGGGGTTGTGGACTGTAATCACTGTAACGATCGCACTTGCTACTGCTTGTTTTTTAGCTGTGAAACTGAGTTTGTTGATACTTAGTCCAGCTTTGGGTGCGATTTTAGGTTTGGTAATTTGGGGT
The DNA here is from genome assembly GCA_012034595.1 of Calothrix sp. CSU_2_0. Classification (GTDB taxonomy): domain Bacteria; phylum Cyanobacteriota; class Cyanobacteriia; order Cyanobacteriales; family Nostocaceae; genus Brunnivagina. The sequence continues at coordinate 29,113 of JAAUPE010000088.1, forward strand.
GCTTATTTCTTGCTGTTGGTGTGGGTAAGTTCGACTACGGTGGGTTCCTTGATTGGGAATGTGGTCAATACTGCAACTTCCGGTTTCCAAGCAATTATGGGAACAGCTTCGGCAGCAATTGGCGCAAAAGCTGTAAATAATCAAGTTGTTGCGACTGCGGAAGCTGCTGCTGCGGCAATCCGTAGGGAGATAGGGAGTGCGATTGACCCTAATAGCATTCGCAACAATATAGAAGATTATGTGGAAAGGTTACGTCCGCAGGAACTAGATTTAAACAAGATGCGGGGTGAGTTTGAAAAGATATTCAATGACCCCCAACTGAAAGCTGTTGTTGGTAATGCTGACCTCCACAATCAAATTACTCGCGATCGCTTTGTGAGTTTGGTGAGCGATCGCACTGATTTATCGAAACGTGATGTGAATCGAATTGCGGATACTTTATATAGTGTTTGGCAGCAAGTTGTTAATCAGCAATCCCATCAAAAATCGAATCCACAACCGGAACAAGACCGGATGGGTGAGTTAATTGATTATCTCCAGAAGTTAAAGCCGGGAGAAACCAAAACTGATGAACTGAATGCGAAATTAGAACGTTTGATTTCAGAAATGGGAGATTCAGGGGGAAATGGGCGATCGCAAAGGCAAGCAAATGCTGCGATCGCCGAAAAAACTCCTGGTCCGATTCAAAGTACTTTGCAGCAGGGAATGTCAGCAATCACTGGTATGGTTTTGGGGAGAACCGATTTATCTAACTTTGATGTTGAAAAAATATTGGGGACTTTAACTCAAGCAAAGGATAAAGTTACCCAGCAAGCTGATAAATTAGGAATTCCCACGGGTGCTTTGACTTCGACACAACCCTACAGCGTTATTCGTGCTGATGTGGAAAATTATTTGCTCAATGCTCACTCCTGGCAGTTAAATCGCGAAAAAATTTCCCTCGAATTTCCCGATGTCATTTACGACCCAGCAGCCGATCCGGCAAAGGTTCGTCAAGAACTCGAACAACTTTCCCGCGAAGATTTTACGAATATCCTCCAACAACGCGGATTGTTCACACAAAAGGAAATTGAACGCATTACCGACCAACTCGAAGCAATCCGTCAAGAGGTTTTACTGACGACGATTGCTGCTGAAGAGCGGGAAATTAGCAACGATTTACAGCGTCGCGTCGAAAGCTATTTATTAGTTACTCCCAAATCGAATCTCACAGATGCAGGAATCCAGCAAAACTTTAAACCGTTATTAGTAAACCAAGAAGCTGATTACGAAACTCTTACACGCCGTTTAGCTGTGCTTGAACGTCAGGAAATGCGCGAGGTATTACTTGGACGCAACGACATTCAACCGGAAGAACTCGATCCCATTCTCGACCGCTTAGAACAACAACGCGATCGCGTTTTGGTTGAGTCGAAAGGTTTAGCCGAACAAGCAAAGTATCAAGCCGAGACGTTGTGGTTGAATTTAGAATCCTATCTGCGGAATACAGGTAAAGGGGAACTCAATCCTGATGCGATTCGCGCTGATATCAAACGGTTGCTCGATGACCCTCAAGCTGGAATTGCAGCAATCCAAGCTAGATTATCGCGTTTCGATCGCGATACTTTAGTTAAATTACTCAGCCAACGTCAAGATTTGAGCGAAGCTGAAGCTAATCAAATTATCAATGTTGTCGAACATTCCTGGCATAACTTTAAAAATGCACCCAAGGCTGTAGTCGATAAAGCAAAAGAGCAATACGACACCGTCACAACCACCCTTGCCGATTATTTGCGGAACACTGGTAAAGAAGAATTAAATCCCGAAGCTATTCAAAGAGATTTAAACCGACTTTTCCAAAATCCCAGAGAAGGAGTAATCGCCCTACGTCGGCGCTTGTCCCATGTCGATCGCGATACCTTAGTCAAATTATTGAGTCAGCGAAAAGATTTAAACGAGGAACAAGTCAACCAAATTATTAACTCAGTCCAAACCTCAATTTACGATATTATCCAAGCACCCCGTCGAGTCGCTATCCGCACCCAGGAACGAGTCCAAACCTTCCAAGCATATTTACAAGAATACTTACGGGGAACTGGCAAAGAAGAATTAAACCCAGAAGGAATTAAACGCGATATTAATCTACTTCTGCACGACCCCAGGGTGGGAATGGAAAGTTTTTCCGAACGCCTTTCCCACTTCGATCGGGACACAATTATTGCTCTACTTAAAATTCGCGAAGATATTACCGACACCGAAGCCGAGCAAATCGCCAATAACATCATCTCGGTGCGGGAACAGTTTGTCGAGCAAGTTCGCAACATCCAGCGACGGGTTCAAGATGCAGTTGATGGAGTTTTCGCCCGCATTCGTAATTACCTCAATTCCTTAGACCGTCCCGAATTGAACTACGACGACATTCGCCGCGAAGTTCGTCAATTATTCGATGACCCCCAAGCTGGTTTTGAAGCTTTACGCGATCGCCTTTATTCCTTCAACCGTGAAACCTTAGTTGCGATCGTTAGTTCCCGTGAGGATATTTCCCCCGATGATGCAAATCGAGTTATCGATCAGATTGAAAATGCTCGTAACAATGTTCTCCAAAGGGCAGAACGTATTCAACAGGAAGCACAACGACGTTTAGAAGAAGTCAAACACCAAGCACAACGACAAGCTGAAGAAACTCGCAAAGCCGCCGCTAGTGCCGCTTGGTGGTTATTTTTAACTGCTGTTGTTTCCGGCATTTTGCTGCGATCGCTGGTGCTGTTGCTGGTTGTGTTTATTTAGGAAAGGCAGGAGGCAGAAGGCAGAAGGCAGAAGGCAGAAGGCAGAAGGCAGAAGGCAGAAGGCAGAAGGCAG
>JAAUPE010000271.1 GCA_012034595.1 Calothrix sp. CSU_2_0
TGAGGTTGAACCTGCTCGTTGGCATAGTTGCAAGCATCCGCAAACGCCTTCAATGTTGCCTCAATTTGGACAACTTGTTGAGGGGTTGGTTGAAGCTTGCAAACCAAAGTTAGTACTTGTTCCATGAAATAATCATATCACCTGTGAATAGCATTTTGACGGCGAATAAATTCGCCTACGCCTTGCCCCCACGGATGAATCCGGGGGCTTCCACGGCGAGAAGTATCTGGTGAAAATCCTTTGGCTTTTAACTCAATACGGTTCAGTTAAGACTAAACTATTCAATATTTTAAACCGCCATAGACACGGAGTGGCTTCCAAAGGTAGGCGCAGAGAACGCCAAGCAAGAGAAGGAAAAAATACTTAACTGAACTGTATTGGTTTTTAACTAGTACAGGACAGAGGAAATAACCGTACCATTTTAAATGGCTGAAAAGCTTATAGAATATTCTTTATTCCTTCTGTTCTTCTGTATTCTGTAGTTATGACTTAACAGGTTTCAATTTTATTTATTTCTCTTTAAATATATTGTCAAACTGTGAAACTATAAAGCTGAATCAAAAATTTGCTTTGCTGTCAGGTTTAATTGGGGAAAGGTGGGAGAAACAATTGGGCTATTACCTGTAAATGGATTCATTTGATATTCTCCATCTATTAACTGACATACAAAAATAGTCGGTTGTTTGGGATTTCCAATAAACTTTTTACCCCCCAGTGCCGCATAATCCACAATCCAGTATTCGAGAATACCCATCTCTTCGTAATCCCCAAATTTATCATGATAGTCGTCACGCCAGTTAGTACTGACAACCTCAATCACCAAAGGAACCGATTCAGGTTGAATTACGGTTGATTGTTTCTCCCATAAAGGTTCATTGGCTAGATTGTGATGATTTACCAACAAAACGTCTGGAGAGTAGGTGGAGTCTCCTGTTTTTACAAATGCAGTTTTGGGTATCCGATATGGTAATCCCATTTGTAAAAGCTGAAACCCTATTTGCACTGTCAGAAATCCCGTGACGTTTTCATGTTTTCCTGTTGGAGGTGGCATCTCAACAATCACTCTTTTATGTAACTCGTAACGTTTTCCATCATTTGGAAGCCACTCGATAAATTCTTCAAAGGTTACTAACTTACTTAATATCTGAGTCATCGGATTTTAGATTTTAGATTTTGGATGAACCTTTAATATTTATTACCATTATGACTTAACAGCACTTAATCTTTACACGGTAAACCCAATAGAGACTTAACGTGAATATCGCCAAATTCTCAGGGTTTTATCTGCACCACCACTGGCAATGGTTTTACCATCTTTGCTAAAGGCAAAAGATTCCACCCTATCCCCATGTTTGGCGAGAGTACGAATATTTTTAGCTGTAATATAATTCCAGATTTTGATTGTTCTATCGCTGCTGCTACTTGCTAGAGTCATCCCATCTGGACTAAAAGATATGGCAGTTACTTCCCCTGTATGTGCTTCCAAATTCCGGATAAATTTTCCGGTTTCGAGATTCCAAAGTTTAATAGTTTTGTCGCTACTGCCACTAGCAAAATATTTACCGTCTGCACAAAAGGCAACTGCTGTTACTTTGTCTCGATGTCCTTGAAAAACTCCAATTTCTTGTCCAGTTTGCAAGTTCCATAATTTGATTGTTTTATCGTCGCTACCACTGGCAAGATATTTACCATCGGGGCTAAATGCAATACTTCTAATTGCTGCTTGTCCGTTTAAGGTGTAGATTTCTTCCCTGGTTGCCAGATTCCAAATTTTGATGATTCTATCATCGCTACCACTGGCAATGTACTTACCATCAGCATTAATTGCAACTGTATGAATTGCGGCTTGATTTCCCACCAGAGTACCTATCTCCTGCCCGTTGAGAAGGTTCCAGAGTTTGATGGTGTTGTCATCGCTACCACTGACCAAAATTTTTCCATCAGGACTAATTGCGATCGCATTTACTTGTTTACCATGTCCCGATAATGTGGCAACTGCTTGCCCTGTCTGTAAACTCCATAGTTGAATTGTGCGATCGTTTGTGCTAGCAACTGTGTTACCGTCGGGACTAATTGCTGTTGATAAAACACTACTTGCATAACCTCTAATGGTGACAGCAAGACTAAAGTCAGGCATCATTGTTATCCGACCAATTCCATCCTCCGAGGTTTGCTTTGCTTGACTGAGACTGGAGGGATTGACTGCATCTAAGTTAAATTGCTTGTACCAAAATTCCCCCAATACTAATAATAATGCTCCAGCTAGAGCAAGAAGCATGATTTGGAGTTTGTACCCTGAAAAATAGGAAAAATGGGAATTTGCAACGGAAAAATTTAATCCCTGGCTCAAATCTTTAATGACTTCATCAGCAGATTGATAACGTTGGTGAATCTCTTTTTTCAATAATTTATCTAATACCAAAACAAACCCTTCGCTGAGGGGAATTTTGACATAATTTTGCCAATGACTTACCCAAGCATAACCATGTTCTGTCCACAATTTGAATGGAGAAATTCCTGTTAGCAAATGGAAAACTGTCGCACCTAAACTAAATAAATCGCTGGCTGGGTATGCAGCACCATCGCGAATTTGTTCAATCGGTGAATAACCATGCGAACCAATTGAAGTTCCTGTTTTTATTTGGAATTTTGCTGTTAGTTGTTTTGAAGAACCAAAATCAATTAAAGTTAACTGCTTGCTACTTAGACGACGGATAATATTTTGCGGTTTGATATCGCGATGAATGACTCCACGAGTATGAATAAACCGAAGTACGGGTAATAAATCAAGTAAAATCTGACGAATTTCGGTTTCACTATAGAGTGAATCTATTTGCCTTGAGGGCTTTTTTTGACGACGTGTATTTAACTCTCGTAGTAAATTTTCTCCATCAATATACTGCTGAACTAAATATAAATAACTATCTTCTTCAAAGTAGGCAATTAGAGTCGGGATTTGCGAATGTTCACCCAATTCTTGCAAGCGTTGTGCTTCTTTGTGAAACAGTTCGACTGCTTTTTTTAGTGCCCAACTACCCTCGGTTTTTGGTGCTAATTGCTTGATAACGCAAGCTTCATCGAGTTTATCAATATCTTCTGCTAAATAGGTTTTACCAAATCCACCTTCATCAGAGAGTACTCGCATGACACGAAAACGATTTCTTAGTAACGATACTAGGGGAGTACGGCAACTTTGGCAAAACCTGTTTCCATCGGGATTAACTGGATTTTCGCAATCAGGATTTAAGCAGCAGATTGTCATTTCTAAAGTCCAACTGCATCGGCTTTATTTTTAAAGAAAAAATCGGTAATTTCGTAATTATTAAAGTTTTAATTGTCTTTTATATACCCTTTGTATCAATCAAGGAATATATAGTAGATAGCAAGTTAATAAAGTATATACAAGAGATTTAAGCCGCCGATAGATGTAGATTTAGATGCTACTCTGTGAGAAATCTCTAATGTGCGGCTACTTTTGGAAGTAGTCACTTTGTAGCTACCCGCAGGCTATGTAGATAAATATCGATTAATGTGTAAATTACTGAAAGGCTGTATTCATTCATAAATTATTTAGGACTGTAATCGGGGTTGAAGATTTTTTTTATAAATGAACTACTGGCATGTTTAAGATTCACTGAATAATAATGATTATTTTTGGACTGTTTTTGTATTATACAAAGACTATTTCAAAAAACAGTTTAATTCTTTACATCTTCTTTGTAATTAAAGTCAGAATATCGAGTTTCCAGTCGCAAACGAAAAAATATACCCGACTTCTATCAAAATCAGGGATATAAAACTAGATAATTCAAATAAATTCTGTATTTGGATAGACAAAAATAATGGATAAAATGATACTTCAAATTATTTGTAATAATAAATTCCTCTTCTTCAATAAAACTGATTGCTTCAAGCTTAATTTTATGTTTCTAAATGACCTCTAATTCATCAATGATTAATCATCAACAATTACCGACTAACGATTAATTAATAACTACTAATAATTACCTAACTTTTGACTTTTGGATGTTTGCGTCTCATTTGTGCTTGGGTTTGCTTTAATTTTTCTCGCCATTCGCGAATTGCGATCGCAGTTCTGGTGACAGGAGAAACATAACCTTCGGGAAGTTCTTCGCTGCTACTACCGCTTGTTGCACCAAGTCTTTGGGAAGTCATGCAGTTGTTGAGAGTGGGTAAATAAGACTCCATCCCTAAATCCCACATCACATCTTCAGCAGTTTTATACCTTTCCTCCAAGGAAATTTTTACCATCTTGGTTAAAACTTTGGCAAAATGTTCGCTAATTTCAACTTCTTTTTGCCAAGCTATTTCCCCTGTGTTCGCATCGTAATCAAATTCTAAAGGTGCTTTTCCAGTCAGTAAAAATAGACTTGTGACACCAACTGCATAGACATCGCTGGCATAAACTGGACGCAGCGAAAATTGCTCTGGTGGTGCAAAACCCATTGTACCGACAAAATTGGTTGTCACACTTTTTGATAGTCCATCGCTGCTTTTTGCGAGTTCCTCTTTCACCGCTCCAAAGTCGATTAAAACCAACCTGCCATCATCGTCACACCGAAGTAAATTATGTGGCTTAATATCCCGGTGAATTACGCCATTTCGATGAATATATTGCAGTACTGGCAGCAATTCTCGTAAAAATTGCTTCACTGCCTCTTCACTTTTGGCTCCGCTTTTACGAACTTCTCGCGCTATTGTGGAACCCCGCACGTATTCTTGAACTAGGTAAAATTCACCATTGGTTTCAAAATAATCCAATAGCATGGGAATCTGGGAATGGGTTCCAAGTTTGCCGAGTGTTTTGGCTTCTTTTTCAAACCGTACACAAGCACGTTGCCAGCTTTTCGGTTTTGTCACCTTTGGACAGAGTTGTTTAATCACGCATAGGGGATTCCCTGGTAAAGTCATGTTCTTGGCTAAAAACGTGACACCAAAACCTCCTCTACCTAAAATGCGGAGGATTTCATAGCGATCGCGAAATAGTAGCTTGGAACCGCACAATTGTCCAAGCTGGGTTTCTTGTAAAATATCGTCATGAAAATTGGATACTTTCGGAGGGAAACGATTCATTAGGAATTATGCGGGTTTGGGGTGAATAAATCAGGCTAACAGCTGGGATTAATAGCTACTTTGCAATGTCTTTAATTTATCCACAAATTATGCTTACCGCTAGTGGCATTACCGTATCTTTGCAAAAACCTAACGTTTTGTCGAAGCCTCCGGAATTTTCTCTCGACAGGATGTAATTTATACAGTGAGGGCAGTGGGCAATGGGCAATGGGCAATGGGCAAGGTAGGCGAATGGGCAATGGCCAATGGCAACTGGACAATGGGCCAA
>JAAUPE010000011.1 GCA_012034595.1 Calothrix sp. CSU_2_0
ATATCCTGCCGATAGAATCATTTGGGTTTTTCTAATGTATCCGATTTACATAAAATCTTTCTACATTTACAAATATTTAATCTAATTACAAAACATCAACTTTTGAAGTTTGAAGTATTAATTGTTACTAATTACTGAGTGACAATAATAGTTAGGATGTTTTTTGCTAAATTTGATTATTTTTAGCCCAAATCTCGGAAAATAAAAGGTGAAAGCAGAATCAACTTGAATTAGCAGCTTAATATTGTTATCGGGTTAAATCTTATGAACTTAAATCGTCGCCATTTTTTATGTTTGCTGAGTGCTAGTACAGGTGCATTATTGCTCGATGCTTGCACTCCATCGGAAAATCAACCGAGTATTCAGAATACCTTGACAGTTGCCGCAAGTCCAGAAGAAACTCCGACAGCAACCCCAACAGAAGAAATAAAAGGAGCGATTCAGTTGCCACCTTTACCTTACGCATACGAAGCGCTGGAGCCACATATCGATGCTAAAACAATGCAGTTTCACCATGACAAACACCATGCAACTTATGTGAAAAATCTAAATGCAGCTTTAGAAAAACACCCCCAACTCAAAAACACCAGCGTCGAACAAATGGTACAAAATCTGAATAACGTACCCGAAGACATTCGTAACACGGTGCGTAATAACGGAGGCGGACATATTAATCATTCAATGTTTTGGCGTATAATGAAACCCAATGGTGGTGGAGAACCAACAGGCGCGATCGCACAAGCTATCAAAGAAAATTTTGGTAGTTTTGACGACTTCAAAAAGCGATTTAATGAGGAAGGAACTAAGCGTTTTGGTAGTGGTTGGGTATGGCTAGTTCGGGACAAAAGCGGCAAACTCGAAGTTGTTTCTACAGCTAATCAAGATAATCCCATCAGTGCAGGTAAGTATCCGATTATGGGTAATGACGTATGGGAACATGCATATTATCTTAAGTATCAAAGTCGTCGTGCAGATTATTTAGATGCTTGGTGGAATCTGCTCAATTGGGATGAAATAAATCAGCGTTTGGCAGATGCAGTCAAGTTTAAATAAAAAATATCTAAACTTTGTAAAGACGTTCCATTGTAACGTCTTTACTTTTAGTTGACCTTGGCACGAAAACGAATAAAACCGTAGGAACTAGTTGGTGTAATATTCGCTGGAATAATATCACCTACTCGGAAATATACAGCACCATTATTATTATTTATCTCTTTGCAAGCAGTAGGAAATGTTGTTGTTGTGTTTGGATAAAAACCACTATTGGGTAAAATACCCGAACCATCAATAATATCACTGGGTGTTGCGCCACTCAAACTCATCTGCATTGTACCAGCAACATAAGTTTGATTTGCGGGGATAAAATCGCATAGATTTACATCTTTAGCTGTCATTGCTCCATCTGAGAGGAAGTAAATCGTATATTCGATTTCATCTTGGGGAGCCGGAATTCCTGGAGACGTAGGAATTTGTTCGGTTGCGATCGCACCTAATAGATAAGTTTCAGCACTTGGAGTCCATGCAACTGTGGGATTGTCATTTATGCCCCCAGGTTCGCTATCTGCTAAATTGTTGTAAAGTGCGATCGCGGTTGTGGTTGTCGCATTTTTTTTCCGAATACCTGTGACTCGTTTAACTAACCGTAATCTTGGACCAAGTTTACTAATTGTAGGGTCATTTGGTAGGTCTTCTGTGCCGGGGTCATTACTTTTAACATCAGTATTTCCATCGCTTGATATGATGGCTTGATTTGATACAGATATAACTCCCGCAGGTATTGGATCGTTAATTTTTATGCGGAACTTGATGGTAGTGGTGTTATCTGCTGCTGTGATTCCCAAGGTTCCACCTTTCGTCGCATTTGCCCCTAATCCCAAGCGAAATTTGACAACTTTGGCAGTTCCATCGTAATCTGCTTGGTCATCAGCATTAGTATCGGTTTTTGCTCCACTGTTTTCACCCGCAGATATTTGCAACGAACCGGGGACATAGGTTGTGTTTGCGGGGATATTATCAGTTAAAACCACTGTGGTAGCTGGGGTTGTGGTGCTGGTATTTTTAACAATAATTGTATATTCGAGGGTATCTCCAGGGGTTGCTGTTTGGTTCGCTAGGGGAGTTGTACCACCAGATTTGTCGTTATCTTCGACGATGGCAACGGTTTTCTCGGCAGTTGGGGTACTTGGTGCGATGATATTGACGTTGCTAAAAGCAGCTTGACTGGGAATATAAGTCCAGATATCGAGTCCTTTTGCATCTCCAAATGAACCTGTACAAGATGTGTTGGTGTTACTGCCTGGATTACTACCATATTTTCTACCAATACCAGTAGTGTCAAATCCATTAATAGCGTCACTTAAAGCAGGATTTGGTGGATTTGCTCCACAAAGTACCTGACCGGGTGTACCAACATTAACACCAGATAAAGTTTTATAACCGCGATCGTCGTAAAATCCAACTTTATTGCCTAAGGAGTTTATCGCATTCAGGAGGGTAAAACTGGGACCTCCTAGAGTACTATTTTCTGCATCAATTAAAGGAAAGTGATATTCTCCATTGCGAATAACAATTTGAGCTTTGTAATCTGTACCAACAGGGAAGGGATTACCACTATTGTCTTTACCGTCCCAATTTGCTGTTTGTCCTGTGGTGGTTGTGACTAACCCCCGTAACTGGCGATTTTCCGGTTTATTGGGGTCAAAGTTTATGCCATCTTTACTAATGATAATTTCATAACTACCCAATACATTTGTATCGAATATAAAATTACCACCTTTATTAATTACTGAAGTGTTATTGCTCACATTACCTATAAATTTAAAAATTGGATCGCCATTTGGTAATGTTTCGATTTTTGGTAATATTGGTGATATGGGTAGTCCCCGTATGTTGATGACATCCATTGCACCAGCACTTGATTGGGGATTATTGAATAAAATAGTGTGGGTTGGGAGCGCAAAATTTGTACTACCTTTGAGAATCGAAAGGGAACCACTGTTGTTGCCGTTATCACCAAGAACGTCATGGTAAAGCGGTGATTTACCATCACTATCGTAGTATCCAACATCGTTACCGTAAATTAAAAATGCATTGGGGTCTAAACCATTTAAATTGCTTTCATAACGAAAACCATCTTTAGTGACTACATAAAATTTAGAGTATATGGGTCTACCATTATTCCCTGTAAATAGTGCCAGATAATCTGCAAAAAGTCGTCCTTTGATATCCGTTGTTGATGTTAAACTGCTTCTTACTGTTACATCCCAAGCTGCAACAGTTGAACCTTGGTTTTTATCAAAATTTTTAGAGTCGGTTAGACCAATATCTGCGGGAATATTGTTGCCCGAACTAGAACTATTTGCATCTCCATTTGGTCCATAAAAAACTATATAGTAAATTCCATTTGCTGGAGCTTTGTAGTAGCAAGGGACATAACCATCTGTTACCTGACTCCCAGGTGTCGCAATGATGTCATTGGTAATTGTATCGGGACCAGCTACTTCTTGTTTTCGGCTAGTAATTTTACCTTGGTTAGCCGTATTTCCGGTGAGAGTTCTTTGTGCTGAACATTTAAATTTTAAATTAGTAGAAGATAGGGTTTCATTCCCAATCCGACCCCCTTTGGCATCATAGATGAGGATATCGCCGCTGTCTACACCTACAGCACTCGAACCTAAGAGAATATATTCGTCTTTATTTGCATAAACCTGTAGTAATGTTCGACGCAGTAGGGAATTATCTGTAGGTGTAGTGGGTCCATACTTTTCTACTGTTTGCCATTCTAGGTTAGCCCTTGAACCACTTGCACCATTTGGATATAAATCTCTACTTCCCTCAGCTTGTGCTGCTTTGATACTGCAACCAAAGGTACAAGCTAATAAGATAAGACTACCAATTAATTGTTGATTACTACCATTGCATGATTTTCGTTTACTGAATTTATTTAATCGAGTTAAATCTATGGGAAATTTCATAATTTTGCACCTCCGACAACCGAATTGGGGGAATTGACAGGAACAGATACAGTGGCTTTATTTTCTTGGGGTACAGGTACTGGTTTTTGTAAACCGAAACCATCGAATAGTTCGTTGAGCTTCACTGTTAAACCCAGATATAATCCACCATCGGAACGAGAACCGCTAAAATCTCGGTCATTCACTGTTCCAAAGCTGTAACCACCAGCTAATCTTAAGTTAGGTGTAAGGTAATACCCTGCTTCCAGTAAAAACGCGGTTTCACTAAAGTTTAATCCCGGTTGGGTTATCCATCGCGCTTCCCCTACCAAGTCCCAGCTATACCCAGGACGGTAAGTGGCTCGAAGTTGGGATAAAGATACAGTACTGGTTCCTGCCAAGTCGCCAGCTAGGAATGTGGTACTATTCCGCAGGGCATACTTTCCATATAGTTCCCATTTCCAGTTGGGTGCATATATTGCTTCGGCAGCAAATGTGTGGTCTTCCGAACCTGTGCCACTTCCTAAAAGGATGGTATCGGGGATGGTGGAAGGGTTTTTGCGATATTCGTAGCGAAGTAGTGCATTAAATTTATCGTTATTGCGATCGCGATATGCTAATCCAATTTTCAAATTTGCGGTGTCTTCAATCCCCGACAATTTCAGGTTGGAGGAACCTGCTTGTTGGTAACGTACTAAGGCGGTGAGGGATGGTGATATTTTCCCGGTAGCGCCTGCGGAAATTACGGTGTTACTACCACCGGAGGAACTACGATGTTGATATCGAGCGCTTGCTTGGAAATTCTTCTCGTTGTATTCCAATCCAGCGCTGTAGCTATCGCCACCACTAAAACCAAGGGAGGCTCCACTTTGTCCGACTGCGAAAGGTTGGGCAAATTGTCTCCCTGCACCTGTTATTCCCTGGAAGCTGCCAAATACATGTTCGTAGGCTAAATCCATTTTTAAGCCGGGGGAAATCTGCCAGCGCTGATTTAATCCTATTGCCCCCTGGACTGTCATGCCGTTAGCGCCACCCAGAAGGCTGTAGCGCCCTGTTAAACTGGTGTCGCTACCAATTTTGTATTCCCCGTCGATATCGAAGGTGGTAATCGATTGTCCGGTGAATTGTCCGCGATTGTAGAATTGCTGTCCTAAACGCAAGTTTATTCCGGGTACAACTGCATAATTTAAGCCTAGTAAGGTTCTGTCCGGATAAACTGCATCGGTGTTGTTGGATAATGTGAGTTCGTTTTGAGCAAGGAATGTGAGATTTTTGGCGAGGGGGAAGGTTAATCTGGAACGTAATTGTTCTGATGTTCCCGATGCATTGGGTATGAGTCTATCTTCCCTATCTCGATGCAGTAAATCGACATCAATGTTTGCTTTGCCGATGCGTTGCTGAATCCCTGCGCTAATTGTTGTTAGAGAATTATCAACTCTGGCTCCGGGAAGAGGTTGATTGCGGGGAGCGAAAATGTCTTCAAAGGTATTTAGTTGTCGTGGTGCGGTTCCTTCGTTGTCTTCATGGTCATACTGAACTCGAAAACGGGTATTTTGGGAAATTGTTCCATTAATTTGGGCACCATAGCGGGTTTGTCCGGGAACGAAGCTAATTGTGGCATCGTTTGCGAATCCTGTGTCTGCTTTGCGGTAATATGCTCGTCCCAATAATCCGGGGAATAATTGGCTATTTGCCTCGAATCGATAGGCAGAACCTTCCACATTTCCAACGATATCGGAGGTATTTGCTGAATGGGCATATTCGGCAATTAAATTGGTTTTGGAACTGAGGGAAATTAAGGCATCTGCTCCATAGATTTCAAATTTTCGTAAACCTTGGCTTTGATTTAAGTAAGTTCCACCTAACCAACTTTCCCGATCGGCTTTGCGGTTGAGGTGATAGCGCAATCTCCCTGCGTAAAGGTTGCTGGAATTATCATTGCTTTCGTATTGATATGTGGAAACAATCTTCCTAACTAATACCTGTCCTTTGTCGTCAACATCGGTTCTTAATAGTGGTTGACGGAATAGCAGCGTTCCTCTGTCATAATCGATATCGTAATCGTCCCCCCGATTTAACTGTTTGCGCTCCAAAATGGTTCCTGGACGATTCAATTCCTCCAATTCCACGAACACATTCTCGCTTCCCGGCACTAACAACCGTCGCGATAGAAAATAAAATCCGCTTGTACCGTCGGGGGGAATAGTATCCCGTTGAAAACCCTCCAAATTATTCCCATAAATTGCCGTTGCTTGGAGATTGCCAAAATTATAATTTGCCTTGAAACCATGTAACTGGCGATTTGTGGCTGTAAATTCCTGGGAACGGGTAGCAAATTCATTCGTATCGTAATCACCCCACATCAACGAATCTACACCACCTAACTTATTCGGTGAAGTCCGTTCAAGTTTGGCATAGAAACTATCGCGGGAAGGTGTGAGAACCTGGGATGTGGAACTATCACCATATACAGGATACGTCTGTTCGCAAAATTGAGTATCTCGATACAACCGAGTTTTATTATCGCAAGTTTGATTCAAATTGCGATCGCTATTCATTGCTCCTGTAAATAGCCAGTCACCAATCTTTCCCTGGGCAAATACTGATGAACGAGCATCTAGTTGATAACCATAGTTCTTGTCTGGTGGTAAAAAATCGCGGAAACTACCATAAAAGTCCGTACCCCGCTTCCCAAGTCGTACATCTACCACACCTGTGGCAATGGAAGAACGTAAATCTGTTTCCAAGGTCAATTCAGCAAAAGCATCCAAATTCCCAGATATAGCTTGGATGCGGACATTCTGCGGTTTTAGTTGCGATCGCAATTTGGCTTGAAATTGTCCTTGTTGTGCTTTGACTTGAAATCCGGGTTGTTCGGAACTAGCATCTTCACCAACAAATTCTCCTGCGGTAGTTTTCAGAGTTACTAAAGCATCGCGGTTGGAGCGGTTGCCATTAGCATCTAATAGCTGTCCTTCGATGGTTGCGGTGGAGCGTCCATTGGCAGGAATTCTGGTTTCCAGAGTTCGTAAGCTCATTTGTGTTGCAGTTCCCCGCACCTGTACTTTCACTGATGCTGATTCTGCGATAACACCATTTACTAAGGTTCGGGCAGTAATTGTATTTTCCCCATCTTGTAAAGTGACTCCGTACCAAGTTTGAGTAACTGTGTTTTTTTGGGAATTTATTTCAGTTTTGCCGATTAATTTGGAATCAACTAATACATTATTAACTAGTAATTCCACTTGGGAATTTTGTGAGTGTTGTAGCTTTACTGTAGTGGCAGGGATATCGACAATTGCTGAAGGTATTGGTTCTAAAAATTCTAAGGAAATATTCTCTTCTTTCAGATTTAATTCTTTAACTTCTTTCTCAGAATTTAGAGCTAATCCCCTAACCTCCTTCCCTCCCAGGGAAGAGGGAATATTCAAAGTCTGTTTTTTCCCAGGAGAGAGATTTAAAGAGAACTCATCTTGATTCTGTTGTGCGATCGCAATAGTTTTTTCTAAAGAATTTAAACCTAACTCCCTAATCTCCTTCTCTGTGTAGTTTACTTCCCCAAAAGAATGGGAAGAGGGAATATTCAAAGTCTGTTTTTTCCCAGGAGAGAGGTCATCTTGATGAGCATTAGCATGATTAACACCCAAACACAAACAAAAAACTTCAGTAACCAACCCCAGAACCAAAAAACGGGGGGCTATAAAACAATAATGTGGAATCTTCATTTTTTTACACCCTCCCGATTCAACGGGGTAACAGCAAAATTCATCCTCACAAGTCCACCTGGTTCCAAACGCACCAAACGCGATTGACTATTACGTTCCTTAACTTTGCGATTTGGGGCAATGTTGTATCCTGGAACGCTACTCAAATCCAAAACTCCAGTACGACTACCAGAAATCACATTGGAGAGAGAAAAAATACCATTAATATCAGTAGTAATTCGGTTGCCATCATCAAGAATTACCACTGCATTCGATATTCCTTTTTCACCAGTTTGCTGCTCCCCATCGAAGTTTTTATCATCGAATACACGACCAATCAAAGTCCCACAATCTGAGAGAATACCAGAGCGAACCTTGAGCTTGTAACGTGCTGGTCCATCCCGTAATTCGGCATTTGTATCACTACGTCTAGCAGTAACACTCGCCAAATTTTCACCATTACCACGAATTGCATCGGGATTGAGTTTGACTGCATAAGCCAGATTGATAAAACCCTGGGGAGGAATTGTTAAATCTGGGGTAAAAGTAATATTCGCACCATTATTAATAGTGCTTAATTTTACAGCCTGATTTCCGAACTCAGCCCGTGCTGAATTTTTAACAAAAACGAAACCGGGAGGTAATGCATCGGTAATCTTGATTTGGTTTGCGGATACATTATTTAAATTTCGCACCAAAAGCCGATAAATTACCGTATCTCCCGGTTCTGCCGCACTTCTATCGGCAGTTTTCGTGATTTGAATTGGTTGGGAAGCACCGACACAAATTGGTCGATCGAGTAAAGCGATCGCAGAAAGTGCTAAACCTGTAGTTGTACCATCTTGAATTGGCACGGTTGTAGAGAAGGATGTGGGGTCTCCGTCTAAACTTATACCTTTACCATCTAGGGCTGTGGCAGTATAGGAAACGGTGTTGGTGATGTCATTCCGGTTGGTAATCACAATCCGAATTTGACGCTGGTTATATTCCCTTGCACCACTGGGAGGATTGACGACTAAGATATAACGTCTACCAATATCAAGTTGTCCGTTAGTCCGGTCTAATAGAAAATTATATGTACCTTTTGGTTCTTCATTACCGAGGAAATAGGGATTAAGGTTTTGAAGATTTGGCGGTAAACCAGTAAATTTAGTTCCTGAGCCTGTTCTTGTTAATGGTACAATTCCCCGTAATTGGTCATCATTGCTTGCCTCATACACCCCAACACTAAAACCAGCATAATCTGGCAAAAGTTCACCACCACAACCGCGAATCCCTCCAAATGGGTCAACTAGATTTTGTTCGAGTTGATTGCTGATTCCTGTGATTTCCACATTATCGGCATTTGTAAAAGAATAACTTGCGGTGTTCCGGATACTTGCATAAGTTCTGGAATAAGGAAATATATAGCTAATTATTAAAATTGCCGAGAAAAGCGGATTTTTTAAAGATTTTTTTAATCGCGATCGCATATAATCTAACCTAAATAGAGCAAGCTGTTGGGATTAGTCCAAAATCTCAAGTCTGAATTAAGTTCCATTTCGGATTACTGTAATTCTTGATTTTTGGTATTTTTAGAATAAATCCATTGCTGCGAATGGGAATTTTGAATTTCTACTAACGCACCTTTACCAAATATGAAGTTTTCACATTGGCATTTGCTTCTAATTGTTGACTAAAACTCCAACGCACATTGGTATAAGCTGCCGCAGGTGCTGGACGTTGTTCAACTTTGCCATTGGTGGTAACTTTAATTTGGGGATTTGTGACAAAGGTTTTACCATTGTCGATGCTGTAACTAAGGGTTGCTCCAGGTACGGGGGTTGCAGAATTGAGTGTGTAGACCATTCCCTGACGAATTGGTTGAGTAATTATTAAACCTTTAGCAGCTTTACCACCTGCATTTGTTGCTGTCACAGTAAACCGCAGCACATCCCCAGATTTGACGGTTGCTTTCCCACCTAAAGGTTTCCAATTCACTATTTGCTTACCTTGGGAATCTCTAGAAATTTGCTGTAAATCAGCTACTAATAGTAAATTTACTTTAGGTTGCTGTATATTTTGTGCAAGTCTAGTACTAGAACTGAATAATTGTGTGATACCGGAGGTAAGCGAAGCTATCGCGGGTTTATCTACTATCCAAAGTAAAGAGAATAATGTTGCTGTAATCCCCAAACCTGTCAAATAAAAGTGTTTTTTCATTGTTATTATTTCAATTTCGATTTTTATATCTTTAGTTATTGTTCCCTTTTTTCCCTTCTTTAATACAAGTAAAAAATTAGACTGAAGAAAAGCTAGAAGAAAAAAGGGAAAGCTGCTGATTCAAAGTATGAGTTTACCTCACGCAGAGAATACAGCAGATTGCAATTAGATGAGGTAGAGTCAAACAACCCAAAAGCCATACATAAACTTCTGAATGCTGAACTCTGTCTTCTGCTGTAAGAGCTTTAGATTCTCGACTTTTAAATTTCATACCTCAATTCAGCAACGCCAAAGTTAGGTGTGTTTTATTTTGGTATAGGTGCTGATGTACTCCCAGAATCCTTAATCTGACGCTGGAAGGTAAACTTGCCAGTTCCTTGAGGTAGAACAACAGTTATGGTGTCTTTGTACACCTTGATATCCGTCTTAGTACCATTAGAAGCAGTTGTGACAGAAGGATTTGTACCTACCGCAGAACCATTACCAGTTCCGTTGTACACCGAGTCTATGGTACTATCAAACCAATTATTCCCATTTGCGATCGCTCCATCTTCAGTAATCACCAAATCCTTGGCAGGTAAAACCACATTATCAACACCACCGCCAAAAGAAATATTGGTATAGGTAATTTGATACTCAATAATGCGTCCAGGTTTGGCAGATGCATCTAAAGTTGCTCCATCTTCGCTAAAACCAACTACTTCGGTTGTGCGATCGCTTTCTAGTATTCGTGCTTTTTTGACTAACTGGAGATAATTCGTATACAACCTGTCAATCGTAATATTGCTGGGTTCACTCCCATAACCAGGAGTACCATCATCCACAAACGCAACTATCTTCACTGGATAACTTTGCAACTGTGGTACATCACCAGGTAAATTAATTTCCACCGTATAATTTAGCAAACCACCAGCGACAACGCTCACTTTGATGGGAGTATTTCCAGCCTTCAGAACTAAAGTACCATTTGAGGATTCATAAACCGCAGTTTTTCCATCTGCTGTAATTGTAATGGTAGTACCATCCGGTAATTGCTTGTCGGTTAATTTGAGTTCTGTAGTATCAAACAGTTTTGGCTCTAGGGTAATTTCCTCGGTGTCACTGCTGGTATTTTGAGCGGTATTATTAAAGATAGTTGCCTTTGTTTCAACATCAGTCAATAAGTCTGTTGGCTTCTTATTGGCAGGTACAACCAGGGATTTATTGGTAAAATCGTGGTCGTTATCAGCATTACCAGTGGGGTTACTACTATCAACTGGACCAATTGCCTCTGGTTTTTTATCTGGACCATTGAGAGGTGCGATCGCAAATTTATAGAGTGTGACTTCACCACCAATTGTCTTGGTTCCATTGTCATTCGGACCACTTCCCCCGTTAGTACCTTGATTCGTGTCATTGGCAGTTGGATTGCTTCCTTTCCCAGAATCCACACCATCCTTATTAATATTGGCAACACCATCGGTAATACCACCTTCGTCACCTGTTTTACCATTAGGATTGATTTCACCTAAACCATTGTTGGGGGTTTGGTCTCCCGATTCATCATACACAAGTTGCTTTGGTTCCCCTGGTTGAGATTGACCGAAAACTTGAGCAATGTTAGCAATTTGTCCACCTGTGAAACCATCAGGGGTGACAGTGAAGGTAAAGTCTTTGTATGTAGCTTTTGCGAGTCCTGCGGTTGCAGTTGTTTTGTAGATGAAACCAACTCTTGTAGCTTTAGTAGTTCCAGAAAAGGGAAATTTTTTCCACTCTGCTTGGTGGGCAGGTGTTAATTCTGAGGTTGTGGTGTAGACAGGTATCCAATCGTTGGATGGTGCAGTTGGAGTTGCCGAACCAAGTTTCATCTTGTTAGGAATTGCATCTGATACCAATACATAAGATTCAGTGGTATCCCCATCCACACTAAGCTTAGTACCATAAAGTTCCGATGCAGATACTCCGGCAATTGATGTTGAATTCTCTACCCGTAGAGCTAGTTTATAGGTAAGGATATCGTCAGTGAAAATTGAGGTACTATTCTTATCATAATTAGAGATAGCCTTGAGGATAGTCGCAAAAGCTTGTTTGCGATCGCCTACAGTAATTATCTCATTACTATTTTTAGCACCAGTTGTATCCATTGCTTCTTTTTCGTCTGGTGTGGTGGTATTATTCTCACCACCTTTACCATTGGCGTTATCTACCGTGTAAACGTCTCCTCCATCTTTTACTAGTTTTTCGTTTTGCTGGTTATCTGTACTGGTTTTACCTAAGGAAACTTTTAAGGTATCTCCTGTATTTGCAGAATCTAATACTTTGATGGGGACAATAACTCGAACTTTCCCACCAGGAACAATTGAACCGTCGGTTTCACCAAAAAAGGATGTATCTCCAGTTGCGATTCCTCCTACAGGTAAGTCTTTGGTGACACCATTAATCACAACTTGAATTTTTTTAGTTGGATCGACTGTAAATGATGTGGTGACATTACCATCTTTATCTTTGAGGGTGACAATATCGGGTATAAAAAACTGGGTAGGGTCATTACCTATATTGGTGATTTCAAATTCAACGTTGAGTGTATCACCTGCATTGGGTTTTATATTGGTTGGTGGTTGTGCGGTTATGTTAATACCTGCTACTTCGGCAACGTTGATGATTACTTCGTTAGATGTGGTGTTATAAATCTTGGGTTTACCGTCTTCTATCGTCCCATCACTGAATTCTCCGGTTGCAGTGTTCTTGATTGCACTTCCGGCTGTAACTCCTTCTGCGTGTAGAGGTGATGCAATTTGTAATGTACTACTAATTACCAATGTCACTGCTAAAAGTTGATGTAAATGATAGTGCTGATAATTCTTCATTTTATTTTGTGGACTTTGTAATATGGTAATTTTGCTTGTGGAAAATATTTTTGCTAAAAAATAGGGTTTTAGTACTTGAACTAAAAGTAGTTATTTGTTTGTATATTTAACATTCCCTAAAATCAACATATTATTATCATCAGTTTCGGAAATAATCCGGATGGTTATTGTTTGTGATAATCAGTTTTGCTTACGTGTTATTCCTGATGCTCATCTATAGTCTGATTAATCAGATGAATGAAATGGTTGTGATTATGTCTCTAAGCCGAAACTCTTATCTAGCCTGGAAACTGGGAACCATTCAGGGTAAGGGCTGTGTTTTAACTTAGTGCCATTTGCCTCTAAGCTTTATTTCTACTTAAATATTTGAATATTTTTAATCTCTTAAAATAGTTAGTTGTGATAGTAAATATACTCGCATCAGTAGAGAAAAATAGTTATTTTTACTGAGAAAATTTATATTTTTGGTATTGATATAAGCTATTGAATGTTTGTTTTAAATTGAAAAAATAGTTTGTTTTGTTTGGTTTTGAGTATATGAAAATTGATTTTTAAAAATCTAATAGTTTACATATTTAGATAACAAAACTTATTCGCATTTGCAAAGTCTATATTTAATTTTTAATAAATTCAATGATTTTACTGAAGACAAATAATATTTTAATTTGTTAATGATTTGCTTGTTAACAATCTATTAATCGAGCAAGCACAATTATTCGCGGTGGGTAACGCTACGATAATCTGATTAGGTAAATCAATATGTTTCTTGTAACGTGACATACCCTACTTACTTGTATTTTAAAATTTAAAAAAATAAAACCAAATTCCTGTTTTTATATTCCTTTAAATACTTTGTATCTTACTAATATTTGCTTCCCAATTTTTACCATCAAACCTGACTATTTCAAAATTAGAAATAACATCTCCATCTAAGCAACGTACATTCACATCGATACAATCAGGATGACTACGAGGAATATAAAATGAGTGAATCCCGCAAATGCTGCAAAATTTGTGCTGGGCAATGCCTGTATTAAATGTGTAAGTCTGTAATATATCTTCACCCTGTAATAATGTAAACTTTTCCCGCTTCACAATTAGATGTAAAAACCCTTTTTTACTGCAAATAGAGCAATTACAATCATCGACTTTGTGATTTTCTACTTCTACTCGAAAGCGTACTGCACCGCAGTGACAACCACCTTCGTATTTAACTGGAGCATGAATTTCCATAATAATTTTATTTGCAATTTAGAAAATTAGGGATTCATTTTAGTGTATTTCCGTTATTGTGACGTAAGGGAGCAATCCCAAAACCTTGATTTTCCCGACAGATTGGGTAAGTCTTATTCTAATTTTAGAACACGATACTGCACCCCTGTTTCAAAAATTCTAATGCCTCCTCCCTCCGCAATCGTTTGCCGTAATGCTTCGGGATGAGTGACAGCAACACCAGCTAAATAATCGATTCCCATATTTGCTAAATCTGATAACCAGGGTACAGTTGGTCCCATTAAGACTAATGTGGCATTTTGCGACAACTCAACCAAACGTGGAAAAGTCTTATTAACAATAGAAGTTGCTGTCAAAAATACCCAGTCTGCCTCCGGTAAAAGATACTCACAAGCTGTATCAGGTAAATCTTGGTTATTTGGTTGACGTTCGAGTACAGTCATGTCCGCTTCCCGTTCATACTCAGATAATCCAGGATAACGTCCAATTATGACTACTCGTTTTCCCCTAATTAACGGTAAAAAATGCTCAAACACAGCAAGATTTGCCGAACCATTCGGGTAAAGTGGTTGTGCAGAAGCCAAAAGTGCTGAAGATGGGTTGATAACAGCATTAATTGCTGCCATTGCCACAGTAGCTTCATAACTATTCCAGGATTTTAACCAAGGTGCAATATTTGCGATCGCAGTATTTACTAGTGTTCCTGACCAAGGTAATGTCCGGTTTGCTTGTCCTGGACTCATGCACAATCCTATACTTTCTACTTGACAAGATGTCCAAGTTAGTCCAATAAGAATTTCCCTTATGACTGCATTTGTCTGGCTTGCTTTTTGTAGTAAATTATAAATTTCCTGTGGTTTTACTTTCATTGTTAAGTTCCTGACTGCTTGTGGTTACAGTAACAGGATTACTCCTTAGTTCCAGTCAACGATGAACAAGACCATTTTTGTATTTTTATTTCGATGCAACGTAAAACAATAAGTAGTGATGCAAAAATATTTATACATCTCGAAAACCCCAAACCCTTGGGATTGCTACTCTACCCTTCGGGAACCCTCTACCCTGCGGGAAGCGCAGAGCGCAACGAGGGAACGAGAAGACAGGGAGTGTCTACCTTACGTCGCAATGACATATATATTTAATTTTGCCTAACCACTTATATGCTTCTACAGCATCTCAATTAAAAATCGCTATAGATATATTTGGCAAGAATTGTAACTGAAAGTGAAAAAATCCAAACAACTGTACTATAAAAATTAAGAAGTCCTTTGTTTTTGATTAAGGTGTCATGGCAAAACGCCTTTTAGTGGTTGAATCTCCTGGTAAAGTGAAAAAGCTCAGTCAAATTCTGGGTGCTGATTGGATTGTACGCGCTAGCTGCGGTCATATTCGCGAACTTAGTAATGATGGGGAAGATTCCCTGGGGTTTACGATGGATGGTAGCAGTGTTCAATGTCGCTATATCCCTCGTGACCAAAGAGCGAAAGAAACGATTCAAAAACTGAAGGATGCGGTTCGACAGGTTAATGAGGTCATTTTAGCAACCGATCCTGACCGTGAGGGGGAAACTATTGCTTGGCATTTGAAGGAAGCTTTGAATTTAAAGGATCCAAAACGGGTTGTTTATACTGAAATTACCGAATCTGCTGTGCGTGCGGCTATTTCTCATCCAAGAAAGTTAGATGTTAATTTGGTTGGTGCTGGTTTATGTCGGGATTGTTTGGATAAGTTGGTTGGATATAAGGGAAGTCCACTTGTTTGGGCTTTGAATAATGGTGCTAAAAGTGTTGGTAGGGTTCAGAGTGCGACTTTACATTTAATTTGTCGGAGGGAGAGGGAAATCGTTGCTTTTGTTCCCCAAGACTATTGGAGTGTTTGGGTTGATTACGCTGAGGGTTTTCGCGGTTTTTATAAGGGGATTCTCTGTGATGGTGTTGAGGAACCAAAGTCGGAGACGGAAGTTAATGACGATACTACATATAAAAGTAATGAATCATTAGAATCGACTCGTGTGTTATCGGAAGCTGAAGCTAATCGTTTAGTTGAAGAAGCTAAAAAGCATCCACACCAAATTATCAAATATGAGGGAAAAATTACCAGTCGTCAACCACCTCCACCTTTTATTACTTCGACTCTTCAACAAGCTGCTGGTTCGCGATTGAAGTTTGCTCCTGAAAAGACGATGCAGATAGCACAAAAATTATACGAAGCTGGTCTAATTACTTACATGCGGACGGATTCTGTGATGTTGAGTCCAGAGTTCTGTGATAGTGTCCGTAAGTGGTTGGAGGAAAATGACCCGGAGAATGTCCCTCCCAAAACTACAAGACATAAAAGTAGTAAAACGGCTCAAGAAGCACATGAGGCTGTTCGTCCTACGGATGTTTTCCGTCCTTCTGCTCATTTACGAATTGAGTTATCGACGGATGAATTTAATTTATATGTTTTAATTTGGAAGCGGGCTGTTGCTTCTTTATGTCGTCCTGCCCAGTTACGCAAAACTCTTGTAATTACCCAATCTGGTCAAATTTTGTGGCAAGCTAGGGGTCAGGTGGTGGAGTTTTTTGGTTATGCTAAATATTGGTTAAATTTGAGTAAGGATGCGCTTCTACCTAATTTGCAGCAGGGACAAATGCTGAGTTTGGCAGATTCAGGACATGAAAAGAAGCAAACTCAACCTCCTCCTCGTTATAGTGAACCGAAGTTGGTGCAGTTGATGGAAAGGAAAGGAATTGGTCGTCCAAGTACTTACTCCCCAACGATTGCCACTTTAAAAAAACGGGGTTATGTGGAGCTAATGAAGGATAATCTCAAACCGACTGTTTTAGGTTTGGAGGTTGATGAGTTTTTGCAAAAAGCTTTACCCGATTTACTGGAAACTGAATTTACTGCGAAGATGGAAGATGCTTTGGATGCGATCGCATCTGGTAAGCAGCCTTGGCAACAGTATCTCACGAATTGGAATCAAAGTTATTTTGTTCCGGCTTTGGCTAAGGCGAAAACTGTTCCTGTTGCTGTGTCAAAGGTTAGTAATAGTAGCGATCGCAATTTTGATAAGTCTCGCACTCGTTGTCCTCAGTGCAATAATCATTTGGTGAAAATTCCCAGTAGCAAGGTAAAGAAGAAGTATTTTTTGAAGTGTGTAAGTGGATGTGAGAATGTGGTGTTGTTTTGGAGTGAATACAGCAAAAGTTGGGAAGCTCCTCGTTCTCAATCTGCCAAAGAAAAGGATATTAGTCCCGAAAAGTCGAAAACTAGTCCAACTACTTTAACTACATTTCCCTGTCCTGTATGTAAGAAGTCTCTGGAGGAATATTGTTACACCAAAGATGGGCAGGATAAGAAGTTGTTACGCTGTTCTGATTCTAAATCTCGAATTGATGCTAAACACAAGGATGTTGCTTTTTTCTATACTGCGAAGGGGTGGTGGAGTCCTAAGTTTGGTAATCTTGAGGTGACATCTGGTAAGGGTTTGAAGAAGAAGTCGGGTAAAAAATAAAATACTTTCTTTCACTCAGGTAGAAAGTGATGACTTTTTCTTTTTATCTCTCTGTTTTTTATTTTTTCATCGTCTTTTTGAGGTGCGATCGCAATTTTTCCCTATTTATTTTTGAAGATTGCTACGTATATTAAATAATATAACACTAAATATTGATATATAAATCATTTAACTATGCTCTATTCACACACTAATTAAATTGACATTTAAGTGTCTCAGCATTTAAAAATTCAAATGTTTAATATGATTTGGAATAAAGTTTAAACATTTAGATGCTATTAATCATTTAAACATCTATATATTAAGTACAAAACCTGATATTATTTCTCAAAATTCTGTAAAAACTATGATTGTGACGGTAGCAGCGTTTAAAGGTGGGGTTGGGAAATCTACAACTGCACTGCATTTGGCTACATACTTGCAAACAAAGGCTGATACCCTACTAGTGGACGGTGATTTAAATCGTAGTGCGTTGGATTGGTCGAATAGGGGCAGTTTACCTTTTAAAGTGGCTGATGAAGAAGAGGCTATTAGTTTAGCCAAGCTTTATGAGCATATTGTTATTGATACGCCATCTCGTCCAAAGACTGATGAACTCAAGAAGTTGGCACGAGGTTGCGATTTTTTAGTTATTCCTACCACACCAGATGCGATCGCATTGGCAGCGACTCTAAAAATGGTTAATGAGTTGCAGGGTGTGAGGGTTAATTACCGTATTCTCTTAACTCTTGTGCCACCTTATCCGAATAAAGCTGGTGAGGAGGCTAGGGAGACTTTAGAAAGTGCTGGATTACCTATATTTAAGACGGCTATAAGACGCTTGACGGTGTTTCAACATGCGGCTTTGGAGGGTGTGCCAGTAAATGGGGTTAAGGATGCTTACGCGCAAATTGCATGGCGTGGTTATGTTGAGGTGGGTAAGGAGATGTTGTCTTAATAGTCAGGAGTCAGAAATCAGGTGTCAGGATAATTAAGTTTCAAAAGTTAAATTGTTATTTTAATTAAGGAGTAAAGAATTACTGTCACTAACCCAGGGCTAAAGCCACTGGGTTTGCAAGAGGGGAAATAACCACTTCCCTGAATCAGGTTAAACAAGTGTCTAGCTAATTAAACTGAATTGTCTGTGCATGGTATCCCAAAACACCCAATTAATTGAAATTGTCCCATTAGAATTTCATCGTCGCCAACTTCATCGCTTACAGCACTCTGTTGGGCATATCCGTCCCAGGTATGGCGGAACAATTAGCGCTGGGTTCAAGCGTGGTTCAGTGGTAAAACATCTAAAGCATGGCTTCTGTTATGTAGGTGGTTGGCAAGAATCGCCAACTAAAAAATATCCAAACAGAAAAACAATTAGCTTGCACAGTCTTGGAACTGGTAAGCGATTCACACAAAATGCGACCCCCAAAGATTGCATTTTTAGAACTTACGGCTCATGGAGAATATCCAAGCCGTGTTTCCTCTAAGTTTCCACACATCCCACGAGGTTTTATGAGTACGAAGAAGAAAACTAGTCGTTTTGATGATTTGATTGATGCTGCTCGTAGTCGTCAACAACGTGATGAGTTACCATCTACGGAAGCAAAGTTAGATGCTAAAAGTAAAAGTACTGACCCTAACTATATCCGAACAACTGTTTATTTGCCGAAGCAATTACACAAAAGAATGAAAGCTACTGCATTGTCTCAAGATAAGCAAATGAGTGATGTTATTGCAGAATTAGTTGAACAGTGGTTGTTGAATCAACAAAGTTAATTATTAATGGTTAATCGTTAATAGCTATTAATTGGTAATGTACTTTTAGTTCACTTAATTTTTTAAGTTAAAGTGTGCTTAGACATCAATATATTTTGAACTAATTTTATGTTTACTACCTTCCAATTATTCCTATTAACTATTAACCACTAATTACTAACTAAAGTGCAATTTCCTCACCCTTTTCGGTAAAGCGAACATCTTTAATCTTCCATTGACTATTGCTTGTCAAAGTTTTGCGAAGACTGCCAAATAAAGCGAATTGTTCGCAACTTGAAAGTGAAGTTAATATGCGTTTGGAATTTGGAGATAGACGTAAATCAACGGTGGCAATACCGTTTTTAACGTTGACACGATATCCAGAAAGGCTAAAATCCCCATTATCCCGTCCTTCTAGTATCTTACCCACCGCACCTGCTAGGGGTTCTTGTACGGAAACTGGAGTTTTTTGAGCGACTAGTTCTTGACATTCGGCATCGCTAGTATAGACTGTTACATCTGTTGTTTTACCCCCAGGTGTTTCGGTAGTAGAAGGAATTTTGTTGTATGCGATCGCATTTTTAGTTGGTTTTGCTTCGCTTTGGTTTATCTTTTCCCGTAACTTAGCTACACTTGGTGATGGATTTGGGGATGGGGTAGTTTTAATTTCTGGTGCTTCATTGGTTGGTGTTGGAGAAGATGTGGGTGTGCTGGGTGCAAATGCCGCAATACTTGGTGTTGCTGTCGCTTCAGGGGTTGAACTACCGTTATTATTTGCGGTAGGGTTAGATGCACAGCTGCTGATAGCAACTGCAATGACTGCAATAACCAAGGGGAATATATACTTTTTCTCTGTATTCATAGATTTTTTGATTCTCCTGCTACCGTGGGAGTTAACATTTAACTTCAGTGTGAGGAGCGATATTTCCGTATAATTTTGTGGTTTTGAAGAAAGTTACTTCAAATTGCGATCGCGAAGTGACTCCGATGGGAGTATCGCTTATCTTTACAGATAATATCTTATTCGCTGGTGATAATTTGCGTCTGTTTGCCCGATATCATTCTATCAAAAAGTAGTGATAATTAATGCTTACAATTGTCTATGTATAACACTGATGCTAGTACGTATGACCCTCGAAAAGCTGAATGGGAAGGTGTATCCATAGAAAAATGGGATACTGCCAAATGGAAGCAGTGGAAAGCTAAAAACTCAGTTGCTGATGATTTGTCTAAGATTGAGCGTGAATATCTACGAATTAAACATGCTGTTCACGTTGCTAATTCGGCGTTAAGTTTGGAACGGGTGAAGGTTAAAATTAAGTTAACTAGTGCAAAATCTATTGGTTTGCAAGGGACTTTTCCATGTAAAACTGGTGATGTCGGGAAGAATGGTAGTAAGAATAAACAATATACGATTTCTTGCGGTTTTACTGCAAATGATTTAGGGGTGAAATCGGCTGTGGCTAAAGCTCGTGAACTTGATTTATTATTAATTACTAAACAATTTCAATGGACTCCTGAATTGCTGGGTAAGCAGTCTCAAAATCATCAAAATCAGTTTTTGAGTGAAGATAAAAACCCAGAGAGGTTAATTTGTGAATTAGTCCAGGAGTATGAGCAGGAATTTTGGAAAACTCACATCAAAAATCGTCAGGGTTTGCGAACTTGGGATAGTCATTATCTGCGGCATTTGAAGAAGTTACCCCAAGACATGCCATTAACTTTGGATGCTTTGGAAGATGCTTTGGAAAAGACAAAGCCAAATACTTCATCGCGATTTTTTTTATCTTGGCAATTAAAGAAATTTTGTGATTTTTGCGGTTTTGATGGAGTCAAAACTGTTAATTCCTACGCGACTCCTAAACCAAATCCAGCAATTAGAAGAATTCCTTTAGATGAGGAGATTATCGAAGGTTTTAATTTGGTTGGAAGTCCTCTTTCTCCATTTGCTAGTAAAGATAATCTTACTTTTCCTGAACAATGGCAATGGGCTTATGGTATGTTGGCGACATATGGATTAAGACCCCATGAATTATTTGCTGTTGATTTGAATGCTTTTACTAGTTCAGAAAATACTTTTCATCTATTACGATTAAATCCTAGTTTAACTGGAGGAACTAAAACGGGGGAAAGAAATTGCGGTGTTCCTCCTATACATCCCCATTGGGTAGATTTATTCGATTTAAAAAATGTCAAACTTCCTGTAACTGGGGGTACTTTAAGCAATCAAGCTGCAAAATTACATATTCGTTTTCGTAATGTCAATTTAAATTTTCGTCCCTATGATTTGCGTCATGCTTTTGCTATTCGAGGACATCGTTTGCAGATTCCGATTAAGACTATGGCTGATTATATGGGACATACTGTGCAGGAACATACGAGAACTTATCAACGTTGGATGAGTGAGGATGCAAATTTGGAGATTTATAAGGAAGTGGTGATTAATCGGATGGGGGGAAGTAGGGAAGCAATGAAGCGAAGGATTAGGGAGTTGGAAGCTGATGTCTTGGTTTTGAGGGGGGAGAATGAGACTTTGAAGGGTATTTTACGTCAGCATGGGTTGGGGGAGTTTTTAGAATAAAGCTACATCTAGATGTTTAAAATTTTATGCTTTTTCCAAATGTTTAAATGTAAGTGATAATTACGATCGCAGTGAATTTGGAAATAATCATCTTTGTTTTGTTGCTTTTGCGTTTAGATGTCTAGATGCAAAATAATTCTAATATATCCTGATGTGTATTAATTATTTTACTATTTGTAACTTGTATTACCTTCACATTACAGTAATTACGTGTTTTAATTTAAGGCTATTTTGTGAATGTGCCTCTATGCAAAGATTTTAAAAGAATAGGAGATTGCAATAATGTTAACGAACTACTATACATAAACATTAATTTTTATAGTACTGCAGTACTCTGCCTGCTTTTCGTGAGGTTAGAAGTTGGGTTACTGAATTACTCCCACTAATGTTCCCGTTTTGTGGAGGAGGAACCCGACTTCGAATGCGATCGCACTATTGGCAAATTATCTGTAAATCTAAAATGAACCCTGGTAATACATCTTCCCCTGATATTTGGGTGGGATTTTCAAGAATTTCTACGGGTTTTCCTAAGCGATATATTTCAACTTGATGTAATTTACGGTTAATTAACCAGCCTAGTTTTACCCCGTTACTGATATATTCTTGCATTTTTGCTTGAGTTTCCTTAAGACTGTCGGTTGGTGACATTAACTCTAGAACAAAATCAGGTGCGATAGGGGGGAATTTTTCTTGTTGTTCGGTAGTAAGTGTATTCCATCTTTCATTACTAATCCAGGAGATATCGGGGGAGCGGTTTGCTTTGCTCGGTAGTTGGAAGCAGGTGGAGGAATCGAATAATACACCTAGTTTTGCTTGGCGATTCCAAATGACAAAATCTGCTCCTATTTCAATATTACGCTTTCCTGTTCCTCCTCCTGTTGGTGGCATAATTACGATTTCTCCGTTGCTGTTGCGTTCAAATTTAATTTCGGGGTTATTTTGACACAGTTGATAAAATTGGTCGTCGGTGAGTTTAATGATGTGGTTAAGGTTGATTGTGATGGCTGTCATGGGGATGACGGGGGTATGGTTATGGTTTTAGGTTAGCGTAATTTTTCGCGGAAATAGAAAGGTGCGATAAGCGGAGCTTAACGTTAAGGACGTATCGTGTTTTTATAAACTTAGATGTTTATATGTTTTATGAAAATGTTAAATGTTTAAGTGTTTTTTTAAGTTGGTTTTCTGCGTGGGGGATATTTTGTGGGGTGCGTTTGCTTTGCGATCGCGCGTGGATGAGTCGGATAAATTTTCGGTTTTGCAACCTACCAAAGTATCCAACTCGGTTTTATATTTAGATAAAATTGTTTTTATCGCTGGAATAGGTCTGGACTCCCTTTTGTACGCTCGATAAATTCCCATTTACCAATTCTGACTTTTAGGAGCGCTCACGCAGAAAACAAGACGACCCGAAAACCGTTGTTGTTGTTACGATTATCGCGCGTATTGTTGTTGCGATTGGCACTGCGACAGTTTTCTGGGTTGTTGTTCCAGGAACCACCACGCAGCAGCTAAATTTGCCTATCCCTTGTTTATGTTCTCACAAATGCGATCGTGGCAAATATTTTTTTTCGCAATCGCCAGGTATTTCCATGTTTTAGGTGTCCTATCCAGCTTTGTAAGCTTTGGGAAATCTTTTTTTGGGTGATTTGACCTTGAGTATAGTTTAGTTGCATTCTTCGCAATCTGCGCCGCGATCGCTTTAAGTTTTCGGTGCGAACTCGAATCCGGTCTGGTAGTATACGGAAACCAAGAAAGTTGGCTCCGTGATTGGTTTTAAATAATTGGCTTTTGATTGGGTGTAGGTTTAATCTTAATTGGGTTAAATATTCTTCTATGGCTATTTTACTTTCGGCTAATGCTTGTTTATCTTCTCCAAATAGAGCAAAATCATCGACGTAACGGATATATTTTTCAATTTTTAGTTGTCTTTTAATAAAGTGGTCAAATTCGTTTAAATAAACATTGGATAGAAATTGACTTGTTAAGTTACCAATTGGTAAACCGCGTCTGCGTTGAGTTGGTGTGAGTAGGTTATCTCCGGGAAAGTATTCTATAACTAATTCTTGAGGATTGCTGTTATCGATTACTTTATTGATTAACCAAAGTGTATCGACGCATTTAATTTTGTGTTTTACTAGGTTTTTTAAAATTTCATGGTCAATACTGGCAAAATATTTTTTAATGTCGCATTGGAGAATATAGGTGCTGGAGCGTGCAAATTTTGTAAATCGACGTAATGCACGGTGGGTTCCAAAACCGATACGATTTGCGTAGGAGTCAAATATGAATGTGCGTTCAAAAATTGGTTGAATTATATTATGGATGGCATGATGAACAATTCTATCTCGATATGGTGCGGCTGAAATTATACGGGGTTTAGGTTCTAATATAGTGAAGGTTTTGTAAGCACCGCGTTTGTAAGTTTGAGTTTCTAATTCTATTTTTAGTTGAAAGAGTTCGTTTTCTAGGTTGTAATTAAAGCTTAAAACACTATCTCGAAATCTCTTGCCTTTTTGGGCTTTTTTGGCTGCTGATAATAGATTTGAATAATCTATTATTTGATTCCACAAATTTCTATATCTTTTCATTAATTTCTATTGTAGGTTGGGTTAGACGCACGAAACGTATGGAAGTTTAACGAATAATTTGTTTTGCGTCGTAACCCAACGTTTAGATATCTCGGATAATTTAAAAGTACAAATTTTGGGTTAAGCAAAGCCTCCACCCAACCTACAACTAATATGTTTTTTGGCGTTGTTGCTTTATCCAAGAGCCTAAATCTATACCAATGCTATTGATTAATTTGCCGACATATTCGTGTCTTTCTGCTTGAATTAACTGAAAGTCTAATAATAGTCGGGTTTGATGCCTTAATATGTCTAATTTAGGATTTAGCGATTCTAATTGGGTTAGTTTTTCTTTGGCATAGCGGGCTGATATTAGCTGTTCTAATAGCTCATAAAGTCCTTTAATAATTCTGTCTCCTAATAGCAATTTATGGTCGCGTGGCAATCGATTGAGGATGGGCACGTACCATTTAATTAAGTCGTAGGTTTTTTGAATTATTGGTAAATCTGACATTCTACAATTTTACATTAAAGTGCCTAAAAAACATAAAAAAAATCGATCCGCCATAAGGCGGAAAAGGAGAGTGAAAAGTAAAGAAGTGTAAAGGGAAAAAGAGGAAGAGGGAAGAGGGGAAGGGAATCCTCACGCAGAAAACAAGACGACCCGAAAACCGTTGTAGATGAAACGATTAACGCGCGTATCGTTGAAGCGATAGGCACTGCGACAGTTTTCTGGGTAGCTGCTCCAGGAACCACCACGCAGCAGCTTTCTCTGATTATCATTACCGCTTAATCTAGCACTGCCGTCAGTTGGCGCTTGAGAATAATTGTCATTCCAAACGTCTTGACACCATTCCCACACATTCCCGTGCATGTCGCACAAACCAAAGGCATTTGGTGGAAATTTCCCTACTTCTGTTGTTTCCTTTCTATAAACTCCCTTGGGTGCAGAGCCATAAGGTGTCACAGTGCCATTATAATTAACTAAATCAGTTGTAATCGTCTCCCCAAAGTAAAACGGTGTAGTTGTCCCCGCACGACAGGCATATTCCCATTCTGCCTCGCTGGGTAATCTGTAATTACGTCCTGTTTGTTGACTGATTTTCTTACAAAATTCCACACCATCATCCCAAGATACTTGTTCCACAGGTCGATTTGCACCTTTGAAACTAGCAGGATTATTCCCCATAATGGCTTGATACTGTGCTTGGGTGACTGTGTACCTCCCCATGAAGAAACTAGGAACTTGAACTTGACGCTGTGGACTTTCGTCTTTGCTTCTACCTACTTCACTTTCTGGAGAACCCATCGTAAAGGTTCCTCCTGGTATCTGTACCATGTCCAAGGTGACACCATTCCCCAAATCTTCAGCCAAGTATTTCGCGTTTAATTTCCTGCGATTGTTAATTGTTCCCTTGCTATCTACCGTCACAGTTTCAAAATTCAAGGTTTGCAGCGAGAAATTAGACTTTGTTGCGGTTTTGCTAACAGGGGATGATGTTGATGTTGGTAAAGAGTCGCGTGTTCCTGAGTTGGTTATTTCGCCAATATCCGATTTCTGTGGTTCTTGGGTATCCCGCATAAATATTTTGCCCCCAAGGAAGCTTAACCCAACTCCCGTACCTAACCAACCCAAAGTTTTTAGGATTTCGCGTCGTTGTTTTGAATCGGGTTGGGATTGAGATTGAGGTTTTGGCTTAGGTTTGAGTGCTGTAACTGCATCCATTGCATCAAAAGCACTTTGATACCTGTCATTAAAGTGGTATCGCACCATCTTGGTTAAAACATCAGCCATTTTTCCGTTGACATTTGCCCAGTTTTGCCAGATGATGTCACCAGTTTTTGGGTCTTTGGGCAACTCGTGGGGTTGTATCCCCGTTAAAGCGTATATTCCCAAAACTCCAATTGCATGAATATCGCTACTAAGTTTCGGCTGTCCGTTACTCTGTTCGCTAGGCATATATCCAGGTGTACCAATCGCCACGGAAGGGATTGTTTGCCCTTGGGGACTCATCATCAATGTGCCGATTTCTTTAACTGCACCAAAGTCAATCACAACTATTTTCCCGTCTTTGTGACGACGCATTAAGTTTGCTGGCTTAATGTCGCGGTGAATGATATTTTTATTGTGGATAACTGTAAAAACTTCGAGTATTTCCTGTAATAGCTGAGTAACTTCTGCCTCACTCCATTGCTTCCCAGGATATATTTCTCGGCTCAAGTCTTGCCCATCAACAAATTCTTGAACTAGATAAAATTCGCCATTGTCCTCGAAGTGAGCAAATAATTTAGGTATTTGGTCTGATTCATTCCCCAAGCGATATAAAACCTGAGCTTCGTTTTCAAACAGCCTTTTGGCAACTTCTAATATTCCTGGATTCGGATTATATTTAAGCTGCTTAACTACACATTTGGGATGGTTGGGTAAATTTATATCTTCGGCTAAATATGTATCACCAAATCCACCACTGCCGATAATTTTGATGATTCTGTATCGGTTTTGGAGAATTTGACCGATATGCATAGATTTACCCAGGCTACGTATTGATTGATTTTATTCTGCCATATTCGAGTTTGATATTGAGTGTTTTTATCTTTGGATTTTTGCGATCGCGGAAAAATTGAAATTGTCATTTGGAGTTAGAAGACGGGTTACTGGGTTTGTCGTGCTGACGAAGGAAGCATCTTTTTGGAGTTTTTGCGTGGGGTTAGAAGTCGGGTTATTTGGCTTGTCGTGCTGAGTTGGGATATTTTGTGGTGCGAGGAACCCGACTTCGGGGTGCGTTTGTTTTGCGATCGCAAATTCAGGTTTTTGCTTGAAATCTTTGCTATATAAGCTTTTTAATTAGGATACTTGTATTTCTTGCTATGTTGGAATTTTGCGAAATTATTCTGGCATGTAATATTCATTCAATATTTGTGGCTATTTTTACTTCTGAATCTAAAATTCTTAAGTTTTATTACTTAAGTAGTGAATAAATTTTACCTCTATCTAAAGAGGCTTTTATAGCTAAAACTATGCAACTTTGTGTTGATTATCGCTGTAATTCTTTGGCTGGCATAGGTTGTAGATTGTTATTTTTAATTTAGAGCTTTATGGTTGCTAAATATAAAAATCTATTTTTCTGCGCTAAAGTTACTATAATTACTTCTTTAGCTTATATAATTTACCAATCCATAGATTTTAGATGTAACTATAAAGTAAGCAATATTTAATATTTAGTTTGATTTTTAATTAAGCTTTCTTTTACTGCTTAATTTAAGATATTTACCTTACATACATCTTGAACTTACGATTTAACACTAAAACACAACCACAAACAACTGATTTAGATGAAAAAACGACTTGTGGTGCGATCGCATGGCAATATTGGCAAAAGTCTATATCATAAAAATAATTGTAAGTCAAGAGAAAACTTTGATTTCGCGTAAAAAAGGAGGTGCTAAAAGTAAGAAAAAAGTAAGAAATGAAATTTAGTATAAAGCTTGAAAGTACTGTAAATAGGGGATAAAAAATGGTTCAACCGCGCAGGGTCCATGCCCAGCATTGGCTCAAAAGTGAGCAGGCTTTGGGTAGTATATTGGAGGCAGCAGCTTGTCATGAAAATGACCGAGTACTGGAGATTGGTCCAGGAACTGGGATTTTGACACGGCGTTTGTTACCTGTTGTTGGGGGTTTAATTGCGGTGGAAATTGACCGTGATTTGTGTAAGTTATTGACAAAACAGTTGGGAGAAAGGCAGAATTTTTTACTTTTACAAGGTGATTTTTTGGAGATAGATTTATCCTTTTTATTAAATAATTTCCCCGCTTTTCAGAATCCGAATAAGGTAGTAGCTAATATTCCATATAATATTACTGGTCCAATTATTGAGAAGTTATTGGGGACAATCAGCAATCCAAATCCACAACCTTATGAATCCATAGTGTTACTCATACAAAAAGAAGTAGCAGATAGAATAGTTGCTAAGGCAGGTTCTAGAGCTTTTGGAGCTTTAACTGTGCGTGTATCATATTTGGCAAGATGTGAGTATATTTGTACGGTTCCAGCTAAAGCATTTTATCCAGCCCCAAAGGTAGATTCAGCAGTGGTAAGATTGACACCACGTCCATTGGAAGTCGCAGCCAATGACCCGAAGTATTTGGAAACTTTGGTAAAATTAGGATTTAGCGCCAAGCGGAAAATGCTACGAAATAATTTGCAAACTGTAATTGAACGCGATCGCATGACGCAAATTCTGGAACAATTAGATATAAATCCCCAATCCCGTGGTGAAGACTTGAGTGTTGAGCAGTGGGTAAGGTTGGGTAATGAGTTAAAAGAATTGAGCAATGCGTAGTTATAGTTTGATTGCACCTGCAAAATAAATTTATATTTGGAAATCATTGGGGATAGACCCGACGGGTATCATGAGTTAGCGATGGTGATGCAGAGTATTCAGCTTGCTGACCAGGTTGATATTAGTGCGAATGGAGATGAAAAGATTCGCTTGCGTTGTCAGAGTTTGGAAGTTCCCAACGACAAAACAAATTTGGCATATAGAGCTGCGGAGTTGATGACAAAAAAATTTCCCGACGTTTTTGCCAATTATGGTGGTGTTGATATTACCATTCACAAAAATATTCCCGTCGCTGCGGGTTTGGCAGGAGGTTCCACAAATGCAGCAGCAGTATTGGTAGGGATAGATTTATTGTGGAATCTTGGACTTACTCAGCCGGAAATCGAAGAATTAGGTGCTTCATTAGGTTCTGATGTTCCATTTTGTGTGGGAGGAGGAACCGCGATCGCAACTGGAAGAGGAGAAAAACTTGCTTCTATTTTGGGATTGGAGGATATATATATAGTATTAGGGAAGCACAAAAATCTCTCTGTATCCACTCCTTGGGCATATAAAAGTTATCGTGCAGCATACGAGGATAGTTATATTCGAGAGAAAAAAGACTTGGTAGCACGTGCCAAAGCAGTACATTCAGCACCAATGGTACAGGCTATTATTCATAAAGACATCCAAGAAATTTGTCAGCACTTACATAACGATTTAGAGAAAGTCGTATTACCTGAATATTCTCAAGTATCGGAATTACGGACAACATTTGCAGATTCAGGAGCTTTGGGTACAATGATGTCAGGTTCTGGTCCCAGTGTTTTTGCAATTTGCGAATCAAAACCACAGGCAGAATCGATTAGGGAGAGAGTACAAAAATTAATTCCTGATACCAGTCTAGAATTATTTGTGACAAAATTAATTTCCCATGGAATTCAAATTGTATAAACTTTTTGCGTCTCTGCGCGACACTTAATTTTATTTTATTCCCCAAAATCAGCAACCGACCAACCCAAAACCCTCTCATACAAAGTCTCATAGACAGAACAAATTTTAGCGCCACCATGACGTTGAGGACGACGAACTACTTGGATTGGATAAGTCAAAGAATTATTTAACTTTGCAGCAAAATCCACACCAAGAACACCAATAAAATCAAACTGCGACACAGTTTCTTGAATCGCTTCCAGCAACCTTACGTCATCAATCGGACAAGCAAAACAAAAATAATTGCAAAAGTTTAAATAACTCCCCCAATTTGCACCAAATTCAAAATCATTTGCATCACTGACTATTTTTACCGCAAACAAATCTTTAGGAAACTTCATATTCCATCGCACAACACCTACCAAATCCAACCTCAATTTTTGACTTTCCTCCCCCACAGTCACATCTAAATGAGTTCCCCAATTTTGTGGAGGATAATTTGTAGCCGCACATTCCTGCATCCAAGTAAAATCAGCTTTTAGAGCGCGGTTAATTGTCGGTGCAACTTGACGATAAGTAAAATTGTTTGTAGGATTCGGTATCGTTACAGCTTCGACATCCTTTTCCCCCAAACTTCGCTCGATAAAAGTAGAAAAATTAGACGCATCTTTCCATTGACCCAAATACTCAATCCGACCTTCCTCACCCTTCGGAGGTCGTCCCCGATTTGTGCGAACCTCCGTCGCTGGTGGTCGATAATCCTTTTCTATTTGACGACATTCAGCAACCGTTACATCCCCCGCAAAAACCCGCTCTCGTAAAGTCTCAAAGACAGGTGTTGGTGCTTGACGTTGGACTTTTTCTAACCTCTCCAACGCTTCCGGAGCAATTTTTGCCGCATCCCCTACCTGTTCCAAATCATCAGAACCCGTTAACTTCAAAAAATATTTTGCAGCTTTAACAAATCGCCATAATAAAGAAGGTTCACGATTATTATTTACTGCTAACTGACGAATCCAAGCGGAAAACGAAGAAAACCCTTTTTGCTTGTAGAGTTTTTGTTGCTGGACTTTAAGAGTTAGTTTTGCCAGTTCTGTCCAATCTGCCCTACTTCGAGAAAGTAATTGAGATAGACGAACCTCAATTTCTTCAAGCTGCCCCTCTGATGATTTCGAGGTTGGTACTGTATTTATAAATTGCATGTTTGACCTAAATAGACTAGATTACTTTAGTCTAGTTGGATGGATTATTTGTCACATGTTCAATACTTAAATAATAAATGAATATTGCTCAAATCATCGATAAATAGGGAAAAAGAAAAAAATTAACATATATTTATTGTCTGGATTATTACAAACAATTATTTAAGGACGACCGCAAAGATTGAGAATTGTTTGTAACTCGATTAATTTCAAATAGAATTCAGGTAATATCACAGCACTATCATATTTTAATAATAGTTAAACCTCGTCTACCTTGAGATTGCTACTCTACCCTTCGGGAACCCTCTACCCTGCGGGAAGCGCAGAGCGCAACGAGGGAACGAGAAGACAGGGAGTGTCTACCTTACGTCGCTGTTTGACGCATTTGAATCGCTAAAAAACTCCGGGTTCGATCGTGGACGAGGTTTATATGGATATATAATCACTAGCGAACCAAGAAAAAATTTTATGAGCGAAAACCAAGCAGAAAATCCCAACACTCCATCAAAAGTAAGTCCATTAAATTGTTTAATCGGCTCAATCGTTGCCGGAGGATTAGCGTACGCGATATTTAACTTAATGAATGCGATCGCAATTAGTTTTGCTAGTAAGCCAATTACCGCAAGCAACGAAGTAGTTTTTCGGATTACGATCGCAGTGCGAACATTAGTGGTGGGAATGACAGCTTTGGGAACCGGAATTTTTGGATTAGTTGCAGTTGGTTTATTTGGATTAATGATTCAAACATTAATTCAGAAAAAAGCATCCTCAGATAATTCGTAAATTTTAGATTTAATCCACGCGAACTCTAAACCTCACAAAACCAACATTATTACCAGAAGTATAATCAAGTGTACCAAAATTAACTAGTACAGCACCAGTGGGGTTTCCTTGATTCGGACAAATATTATTAGCTGGTAGTGGTGCAACTGGGGAGAAATAACTACCTTTGTCAGCATCACTATTATTAGTTTGATTTGTAATTAGATTGGCAATATTTAGAGAAATCCCATTGCCTGAACTAAAAGCATCAGGAATAAAACTTGTCCCCAAAGGAATAGGATCGCAAAATCTCACATTAGGGATGGATTGATTGCCATTAACTAAGAAATAAATAGTATATTCAACTTCATCACCAGCTTTTAGGAGTAATTGTGGATCAATCCGGATAACTCCAGTTGGTGCGTAGACCCGAAGGGACTTGTCGCTAGACATCGCAGAATTCGACCAAATAATTCTATCATCGTTAGGGTCACTTGGGTCATCAATCACTTGGCTAAAGTCAACACCAGCAAGGGGAATACCGTTGCGAGTCACCTTAGTTATCCGTTTCAGACCATATAATCTGGCATTTAATGGTGGAGATGGGGGAAGAGGAGGTGTTTGTAAGACTAAAATGGTTGGGTCAGTAGTACCGCTATTGGATTGGTTAACATTACGATTAGTATCAGGAATACCGGGGTTAATCCCAGAACCAGGTTGAGTAGGGTTTGTAGAGTCACTCGCGTCCGAAAGAACTTCTGGTTGGGTATTTGCATCGTTAGGAGTTAGATCGATTCCTGCCACATTCTCGATTTGACCAGATGCACCAGCTAAAATGCGGGCATTGTAGATTAGGGTTAATTGGGAACTTGGAGGAAGACTATTCGGGTTAGTAAGCGGAATAAATTGCCCCGTACCGTTGAAATTACCACTTAGTAGACTAGACGCAGCTTGAAAGCCATTCGGAAACTGAATTTGGTTATTAGCATCCTGGAGAACTTCAAGTTGAGAAGGAATGCGATCGCTGATAATTACATTATCAATCGGTGCGGCAGTTGGATTAATAATGGTTAGGGTGTACTGCAAATCATCCCCAATTGTCGCGTTCCCAGAATTATCGTTATCTTGCAGGAATCTCACAGACTTATAAATTATTGGTTGTCGTAGGCATTCCGCACCCGAAACAATACCAGGAATTGTTCCAGAAGTTTGAATATTTCCATCAGTTCCCCTAGTTGCACCATAATTACCCGAATCATCAACCAATGAACCATCAATAGAGGGAATACCAATATCAAAAAAAGCACCCGCAATCCCACCTGTAACTGTTGTTGTTGGAGCAAGTGGAACATTTGCTGTTGCGACAAAACCACCACCACCACCACCACCTGGACCATGAGGAATACCTCTGCGAATATCACTACCATCACCACCACTAACATTCACCACTAAACTTGTTGGGTTAGTTGTGTTGGGGTTTTGAGCAGTAACGATCGCACTACCTCCTGCACCACCACCACCACCACCATCATTGAATTGAATACTCGAATTTCTTGTTAGTTGTATTGGTGCATCGTTTCCCGATGCGTCAATTGTACCTTGACCGCTAAAAGTACCAGCCCGTACTAAAACTATACCGCCTCCTGTGGCAC
This sequence comes from Calothrix sp. CSU_2_0, assembly GCA_012034595.1. Classification (GTDB taxonomy): domain Bacteria; phylum Cyanobacteriota; class Cyanobacteriia; order Cyanobacteriales; family Nostocaceae; genus Brunnivagina. The sequence goes on from JAAUPE010000011.1 coordinate 33,188, forward strand.
CACTACTCGCCAAACCACCAGCAGGAATGCCAGCACCATCGTTATTAGAACCAGCACCACCACCACCACCCATAATTACTCTCGTAGTTGTCGCTGGGAATTGATTACCACCACGTCCACCAATATCTTTCTTGGTAAACCATGTTAATCCCCCTTGTCCACCTCCACCCCAATTACCACCACCACCACCACCAGAGTTTTCATCGTTACCGACATTACTCACAGGAAGCGAGTTTAGGGGATTAATGTTAATATCATTACCATCTGGGTCACCATCAGTACCACCACCACCAGCATTTCCAAACACCCCACGACCAAAACTTCCACCAGGATAACCTTCATTCGCAACACCTGGATCGGGATTTAAGGAGTTTGTCACTGAATTAAAGGTAAATCGGGGTGTTCCAGCAGTTCCTTCTCCTTTGGAAGCATTTGCACCGATATTTGTTGTTGAAGTTGCAGGAGAAGGGGCATTGAATGCTTCGTAAACTGTTTCTGGAAACGGTAAAGTGCCTCCAGTTGTGGGTGTAATTCCCAGTTCTAAACCAGCACCACCACGAAAACCCTGACCTTTTACATCTATAGTTCCACTCAAATTCAACTGCTTGGCAACATCAAAAACAACGACTCCACCAGATGAACCATCCCAAGGAGCAGAAGTAACTGTCGAGCTAATATTGGCATTAAGATATTGGGGAACACGAATTACTTGGAATGTTTGCTGTCCTTGGAGGTTATTTGCAGGGGAAGTAATGTAAGTATTTAATAATCCCCCATTATTTGCTCCACGCACAGTTACAGAACTACCGCTAGCTTGTTCAGCAACCACATACTCGTATACACCTGCTGAACTCCCTTGCATCTGCATAATTACCAACAAATCACCCACTTGGATATCGATGCTTGCACCTCGACGAGAACCAAGTGTAATATTAGTGCCAGAAATATTTGTACCAGGATAATAAGTATTAACAACACCTGCGATCGCGGTTGAGGTGTCTTTTCCTGGTGTTGCACACAATGATGGTTGTATTTGTGCTAGTACTGGAGAACTATTAGTATAAATTAGTAAACTTTGATAACTCAAAGTCGTGAATAGAAGAATACAACTGCGAAAAACTTGTATAAAGTACTTTTTAGATAATTTCATATAACTCTTTTTCACTCTTCTTGGCGGTTAAATTCCCATACTACTGTTACTTTTCGGCGATGTATCCACAACCGTCTTCACGACAGATTCTTGCTGTTGTCGAGGTGCGGATTTTTGCCTCCCAAATCCTCCAAATAACTCATTGATTTTGTAAGTGAGATTTAAATATGCTCCCCCTGCGGAACGGTATCCAGTAAAATCGCGATCGCTCACATCTCCAAAGGCATAACCAAGTCCAATTCTGAAGTCGGGGGTAATATGATAACCACCTTCTACAGCAATACCAAATTCATTGAAACCCTCACTAGGTTGTCCGAACCAGCGTCCTTCAACTGCGACATCGGTACGGTAGCCAATTTGGTAACTAGCACGGACTTGGGCGAGATGCACAGCACTTGTATTGGTAAAATTATTAGCAAGATAACTAGTAGCATTACGTAATGCATATTTGCCATAAAATTCCCAATGCCAATCAGGTGCATAAATAGCTTCCGCAGAAAATAAATGCTCGATTGCCCCGTTTCCATTCGCTAAGAGTAAATCATTGGGGATGGTGGAAGAATTTTGACGGTATTCGTAGGAGAGTAAACCGTTGAATTTGTCGTTGCTAGGGTCACGATACGCTAAACCAACACGTAAATCTGCCGTGTCAGCAAGTCCTTCTAAAAGTTGATTTGCTCCCCCAGCTTGTTGGTAGCGAGCAGCAACCGTGAGTGCAGGTGAAAGTTTTCCCGTTGCAGCTGCGGAGAGAACCATATTATTGGCTTCTTGACCATCACGATATTCAAACCGAGCATTTGCTTGGAAGTTGGGGTTGTCGGTGTAATCTAGTCCGATGCTGTAGGAATTTCCAGAGAACAAACCAAGGGAAAATGCACTTTGTCCGGTGGTGTATGGTTGAGCAAATCTAACTCCTGTGGAGGTGTTTCCAAAGATATTATTTTGAATTCTTTCGTAACCTAGATTCAACTTCAGTCCAGGAGCAAGACGAATTCGGTGATTCAGTCCTACCGCACCTTGGTCACTCATACCGTCACTACCTGCAAAGATAGAATAACGTCCAGTAAGATTGGTATCTTCAGAGAATTTGTGTTCTACTGTGGTATCCAAACTAGTGATACTGTTACCCTTAATAACTCCACCATCAAAGAATTGTTGTGTGAGTCGCATATTCATACCCGGATACAATGCCCAATCTAAACCCAGAGTGGTGCGGTTGGGATAAAATGCGTCTGCTTTACCTAAATTGGTTTCATTTTGGGCTTGGAATGTCAGAGATTCAGTTAGGGGAATACTTGCTTTGGATACAAGTTGACTAGCATTCGCGCTAAATTACTGATTAATTCGGTCATTTCGGGAATGATTGACATACTCTACCCCTAATTCCACATCCCCCAATTTTTGCTGTACTCCAGCTCGGAATGTTTCCAGAGAATTATCGATTTTGCTACCTGGTTTTAGTTGGGGTTTGGGGGTTGAATAAATCAAATATTTCTGTGCGTTGTGCAGGTGCAACCCCAAAATTCCTTTCCTTTTCATAGCCAAGATTAAAACTCGTTGTCTCCGTAAATTTACCAATTAGAGCCGCTCCATAACGAGTTTGTCCGGGAGCAAAACTCCAAGTAGCATTGTTAGCAAAATTTTCCGAAACAGAACGGTAAAACCCTTGTGCGGACAAATTCGGAGTGATTTTCCCCAATGCTTCCAGACGATATGCAGAACCACTCATATCCCGAAACGAGAAAGAATTGTGATTCGATAAACCTACGGTTCGCTGACGCGATCGCGCATATTCCCCGACAATTTGACCGGAGTTACCCAAAGGAACAAAGAAATCTGCACCATAAAGTTCAAAATCCCGTTCATTTTGGTCTTCTTTGATGTAGCTCCCAGCAATGAAGGGTGATTTAGTATCCAAATTTTCTTCCCGGAAATTATACTGTACCCTTCCCCCATACAACTTACTATCGCTACCTTTATCATTTTGGTAAGTCACAACAATCCGGTTTGCCAAAGTACTACCAAACGGATTCAATTGAGTTGAAGCAATGCGATCGCGAAATAGTAATGTTCCTCTGTCATAATCAATTTCGTAATCTGCACCACGGGATAATGCTTTGCGTTTGACAACTGTTCCTGGTCGGTTGATTTCTTCGGATTCAATAAATACATCTTCACTACCGGGAATTACTAAGCGACGTGACAGGAAATAATATCCACTTGTACCATTTGGGGAAATTGTATCCCGTTGGAAACCTTGGATGTTGTTGGCAAACATACCAGTAACTTGTAGATTACCCAGGTTGTAATTTCCCTTAAAACCGTGTAACTGTCGAGTAGTTGCGGTAAATAATTGAGATGTGCGAGCAAATTCTTGGGTATTGTAGTCTCCCCACATGAAATAATCCGATTCCGCACCAGGAATTTTGGGAGTACGTTCAAATTTAGCGTAAACACTATCAGTTGAAGGAGTGGTTGGAGTTACAGTAGATGCATCACCATACACAGGATAAGCTTTTTCGCAATCCTGAACTCCACCAAAAAGTCGCACATCACCATTGCAATCTTGATTTAGAGGACGTTTACTATTAAATGCACCTGTAAACAGCCAATCTCCGACTTTTCCAGTTGCAAATGCAGAAGCATTCAAATCAACATCTGTACTACCAATCTTTTGCGGATTCAGAAAATCGCGATTACTACCCCAATAATTTGTTCCACCAGCACCAATTCGTAAATTTACAACTCCAGTTGCTAAAGATGGACGTAAATTGGTAATAAATTCCACATTTACATAAGTTTCAATCGCAGAAGCAATATATTTTGCCTCTACAATCGATGCACGAACTTTTACGTTTTGTGGTTCATAAGCAGCTTGAAGAATTGCCGAAAATTTACCATTATTAGCTCGAATTTGAAAACCAGGTGCATCATCATCTTGGTCAGCACCGAGAAACTTTCCAGCAGTCGCGCTCAGAGTTACAATAACATCTTCAGGGATGATTTCTCCATCTTCGTTAACAATTTTACCCGTAAATTCAATTCGCGATCGCCCGTCAGCCGGAATTCTACTTTCATCGATGGGTGTAATTACAAGTTTGGCTTTTTGCTCTTTTAAATTGACTTTGATTATGCTAAATTTTCCATCTGGAGTCTGGGCTGTAATGGTATTTTCACCATTCTCTAGAGGAACGTTATACCAAATTTTTGTATATAGCTCGTTAGCCTCATCCTTTTGCAAGTAACTAGGAATATGGGAATTAATTGGTTTTCCATTTAATGTTACATTAACCTCTAAACTAGGATGAAATTGAACTGCTAAATTTGTAATTTTATTATTAGTATTTCCAGTAACTGGGGTAATTATTCTAACTTCTCGTATTTGTTGCTTTGTAGAATCAATAATTTCTGTTTCTTGTTGTTTTTTCCTCTCAAATTCACTTTTCAACTCCGGCTTCTCATTAGATTCTGGAGGTGCAATACTAATAAAACTTTTAGCTTTGTTAGTAATTAGAGTTTTTGTCTCTTCAGTAGATTTTTCTTTGATTCCACTATTATCTAATCCTAAATCTAATGACTTTAGTTTGTTATTAGAAACATCAGCTTTTAAATTATCTTTATGAGTTGGAGAAACAAGACTCAAAAGTCCACTATCTTTCCCAACTAATCCTACATTACTGTCAACAGATACATCTTTTATTTTTCCCTGACTTGAAAAACCTAAATCAATCTTTTCCAAATCAGACAAATTATCAGGTTCAGAAATAGCTTGCTTAGGAGAAAAAATAATCTCCTCCTCCTTCACAGGTACAACCAAATCTAAATTATCCGAAGAATTAGAACTTTCAAAAATCAGAGAATTTCCACCCTCAGCAGCAGCACTCGCACCAGAAAAAACAGGAATAGTACTACAAATAGTTAATAAAGTTACATCAAACTTCTTCACCATTACCGTTCCTCCCCAAATGCAGGAGTTACAGCAAAATTCATTCTGCCCATACTTCCAGGTGCTAATCTTACCAAACGAGACTGACTATTTTTATCAATTCTATAGAGATTAGGAGCTTGAATATAACCAGGTAAACTAGTCAAATCTAAAATTCCAGTTCGATTTCCAGCAATAACATTCGCAACCGAAAAAATTCCATTCACATCAGTAATAATACGATTTCCATCATCCATATAAATTACCGCATTAGGAATTCCCGCTTCACCCGATTGTTGTTCCCCATCAAAGTTTTTGTCAACAAATACTCGACCAATTAAAGTACCACAATCAGAAAAAATACCCGGACGAATCTTCAATTGATGACTTGCAGTATTACTTCTTGCTCTACCAGCTATTGCCACTGCCAAATTTCTCCCGTTTCCCCGCATCCCATCAGGTGTAACAGTCGCAGCATAAACTAAATTCAAACTAGCTTGAGGTGGAACATTACCAGCAAAAGTAATATTAAAAGCACGATTATCTAACTTTGTTACAGATACCGGTATTTGAGATGCTTCATTATTACTAATAATCGAAGCTTGCAAAGATTTAGTTTCAAAGACTAATCCTAAAGGCAATGTATCTGTTAAGATTAGATTATTCGCATTTGCATTCCCTGTATTACGAATTGCAATTCGATAAAGTACAGTATCACCGGGCTTAACAGCAACTTTATCCGCAGTTTTAGTTATTCTTAATTCTGCAACTTCCGCATTAAAAAAAGCACGATTTGTATTAGTTGGCTGGCGAAAACTGTCACCTCCAAATATAGCCGTGTTAACAACTTCATTCGCAGCAACTGGTAAAATATTAGATACACAAATTCCAGAAATTATTAATACTAGTGAAAGATAATTATGCTTCCACCGCTTAAGTATTACTATCATTTCAATACAGGTAATGGTTAAACAATGAGCCTTGCAGATTGGCATAATTTTTCTGCTAATTGCAGAAAATACTATGTAATGATTTTTTCAAATGCTGAAAAATACAGCATGTCGCAATCTCTTCTAAATCTTCAATCCTGAACCCGGATAATATTATTTTTTAAAATATAAATGCCCTGGTTAATTTATTAGGTTAATTGGTCAAATAACAGATAGATGCGAAGATAACCTAAATCAAATAAACTTTTCCCTAAATACTAAATATAACCACTTAAACATTAGTTGATAATGTGTATTTTACTGATTTTTAAAAATATAGCGACGGACAACAAGTAAATATACAAGCGTAAAAATACTTACGTACAGCTTACTGAACAAACATTCATCACTGCTCGTCGTGATTCTAATCAAAAGTACGATTTTATAAGTCTTTCAGCACAAGTTTCTACCATCTATGTTGAGTTGCGATCGCTCCGAAGGAGTATGCAAGAGTTTCAACGTTTCGGAACGTATAATCAATTTTGCACTACTACTTAAAGCTGTTTTATAAGCAATTCTGTAGCGAACTGCACTAAAGACTCACAACTACGCGAAAACCACATATCCGCAACCCACCATCAGACTCATTCCAACTGCGACTAGCACTGCGACACAAAACAGGGCTAAAACTCCAAGAACCACCACGTAATACCCTACGGTTTTTATCACCATCCCATTCCCACACACTGCCATCATCAGGCGCGCCAATATAATTATTATGCCAGGGGTCAGCACACCATTCCCAAACCAGCCCGTGCATATCGTATAATCCAAAATTGTTCGCGAGTTCAAAACTTCCCACTGGGGTAGTTTCTCGACGAAATTTATTTCTCCCTTCTAATATCGCACTGTCGCTACCACCACAATTTGCCAAGTCAGGTGTTATGGTTTCCCCAAAATGAAATGGTGTGGTTGTTCCCCCACGACAAGCATATTCCCATTCTGCCTCACTTGGTAAACGATACTTACGTCCAGTTTTTTGGTAAAGGCGATCGCAAAATTCTTGGGCTTCATGCCATGATACATTTTCTACAGGGCGATTCACACCTTTAAATTTTGATGGATGCGGATTTAAAGCAATATTCACTTTGGGTAAGCCTGTCACAGCTCGCCACTGTGCCTGAGTAATGGGATATTTACTCATGCATAAGGTTTCAATCGTTACTAAATGGCGAGGACGCTCGTCAGCATCTCCTTCACTATCTTTAGAACCCATTAAAAAACTTCCACTAGGAAGCGATACCATTTCTAAGAAAATCCCGCTTCCTAAGTCTTCAGTAAAGAAACGTGCCATATTGCGTTCTTTAGAAATTTCTCTACCTTGGGTATCGACTGTGAGGACATCAAATTCAAAAGAATAAAATGCAGGAACTTTTAATAGTTCTTGAGATTGAAAAGCTGGTTTAGAAGGTGGATTTTTAGTAAAAGTATTATTAGGTTGAGATGGTTGTGGTGATTCTACTTGGGGAATTGTCACCCTGCCAAAAAAATTCGTAAAATTACTATTATTTAAATCCTGTAAAACTTCGATTGCCGATTGATACCTTTCTCGAACTAAATTTTTTAGTAGTTTATCTAAAACATATCCTAATTGTTCGCTGACTCCTAAATTGCTCTGGCTCAAAATTTCCCGCCAAAGCCACTGAGCATTAATAGCATCATAAAGTGGATCGTACATATTTCCATATTTATCTTGCTGCGGCAAACATCTTGTTAATAACCGCACGCAAGTTACACCCAATGAATATAAATCACTGGCATGACAAGCAAAACCAGCCATTTGTTCGCTAGGTGCATAACCAATTGTATAAATTACCGTTGCTTGTCTGGCAATACTCGCTTGTGTAATTTGTTTTGCTCCACCAAAATCAATTAATACCAACCTGTTATCACCATGACGACGAATAATATTTTCAGGTTTGATATCTCTATGAATCACATTCCGGGAATGAATGAAGGCAATAACTGGCAAAATATCGGTTAATAACTGCCTGATTTTTGCTTCATTAAATGAAGATGTTTGTAGCTCCTTAAATAAAGTTTCCCCCTCAATAAATTCTTGTACCAAATACAAACTTGCTCCTTGCTCAAAATAAGCAAGCAGTCGAGGAATTGAAGGGTGATTTTCACCTAATTCATAGAGTCTAAATGCCTCCTCTTTAAATAGTTGTGCAGCTTTAGCACGTGATGCAGTTCCCTGCACTTGCGGGAAAAATTGCTTAATCACGCATGGAGCATCAAGTCGATCGGCATCTTCTGTGGCATAGGTTTTGCTAAAACCACCCTCTCCTAACAGCCTCAAGACGCGAAAGCGGTTTCGCAGCAAGTCGCCAAAGTTACTTTGTCCACAGGCATTACAAAATTTATTTTCGTCTGCGTTGAAGGGGTTAGAGCAATTGGGATTTTGGCAGATTCGCATGGTTGTTGAGGTATTGCATCTTGTCCAAAGTTAGCCCCAATATTGAGATGATTGAAAGCTGCTACGTTTGCTATTAAACAAGAAATTTATGTATAGTTAATTTTAGCGATTTAGGAATTGTGTATAAAACAGTCGGAAGGAATTTTCCTAGTATCAATATAACTGCCTCGCTTATCCTATACAGCCGTTTTCCTTAAGTAAATACAGACATTGTTTAAATTTGCATGTTGTAGTTTGGTAGACATTTTGGATACAAATGAAAAAAATAATCTTTCATTTGGTTTTCGGGCTTTTCAATATTAAGTAAATATGGGCGCACTTTATTTCTATTATAGGGCGAATACTATCTTAAGCTTGACAATAATGTCAAGAGAATATCTCTGAAAATTCCATTTAATTTATAATTAATTTATGTTTAATTTATGATTTAAAATTAGACATGTTCAACTCAGTATATAAAAAGCAACTAGTCATTAAAATTATAGAGGTACAAATCTTGCCATTGGAGAGTATTTTTGTAACGAAGTTTGGGCGATATATTGGGTTGATTGGTTATTTTTGATTAAGAATTAGCTGTAGAGATGTCATAAATCAATGATTTCCCCAAATGATATAATGTTTGGATTAGAACAGTTATGAAAGCTGTAAATTACAAACAATTTATTCAGAGTTTTCTGATACAGCAAATTGCAATTATATGAGGTACAGTCAAACAATCTAAAAGCCATATATAAAACTGTTTTACTTCTGACTACTGTACCCCCTGAAATCGGACTTTTACTGTATGTCTAATCAGCAATTATCACCATGTAAAAATATCTGCAATGAATGTATTTTTCATGCTTTAGTAGAAGATTTTACAGAATGTCTTAATCCTGATGAATTGGGTGTAAATTGTTCGACTGTCGTTTTTTGTAGTTCATTCCAACCTACACAACAAATTGATAGTCCTTGCGTATCCTTTGGTGAAGATAATGATGAAATGGTTGTATGTTAAGTATAAGTCACGATAAACTTACGGCTCCCTATGGGATAAGCCGAATTTAAGGCGTTCGGCATATCGCAAGTTGGACTACAAAGGTAGAACCCTCTGTTTGCTTACTTTTGACCGAAATCGAACCTCCGCAACGTTGCAGATATTGCTGAACAACAGTTAAACCCAATCCCGCACCACCTGATTCTTCTGCGATTGGTGGACGAGTACTGTAAAAACGGTCAAAAATTTTCGATATTTCACTTTCGGCAATTCCCACACCAGTATCACGAACTTCCAGTAAGATATAGTCCCCTTGTAATCTCGCTTTCACCCAAACTTGACCACCATTAGGTGTAAATTTGATACTATTACCCAATAGATTAATTGCTATTTGCTTAAGTCCACCATGAACAAACCAAACTGGTGGTAAATCAGTCGGTACAGTATAAGCAAGCATAATCCCTTTTTCTTGAGCGATCGGCTGATAAGTACTCACAACCCCAGGAATAATATCAGAAAGGTGTACTGGTTCAAAATTAGGATATTTTAAGCTTCGCTCCAATTCGACCAACTCAAGCACACTAGTAATGAGAGAATTTTGGCGATCGCACTGGGAATGTAGCATTTGTAAATACCTTTGTCGCTGGGGTGGTTTGAGCGCAGGAGAATTGAGCAGTGACAAAGCCGTTTTCATGTGGGTTAGAGGTGTACGTATCTCCTGACATACATGATTTAAATAAGCATCTTTTTCTTGGAGGGTGACACGAAGATGTTGATTTTGCTGTTGCAACTTACTCAAACGCAACTTTGTCCGCTTGCGGTGGATTTCTTCCTGTTGTTGCATTTGTCGAACCAGCAAACTGTTCAAAATAGCGGGTTCGGGTATACCTGCATCAATAATTGGCTGGATTGACGGAAGTTGTGTAAAAGCTTGTTGAAAGCTTTCCACCACATGTCCAACCAATTTACTCTCAAACGATGTCATTGCGACTAACAATGGTTTGGGTTTTGTATTTGCCCTTAAAGATTTTTGCTTTTTGACACCCCTAGATGGACGTATAGCCACAATTAAACTGGAAAATTGCGGAGATAAAACCATCCAAAAATATTCCCGTTGTAATTTATCTGACGGAAAATATATCGGTACATGCAAAGAAGTCTCCGAAACTCCATTTACCAGGTTTTGTGATTGCGGTACTCCCAAATGGCAAGTGTAAATTTTTGCAGATGCATTCGCTTTTTGTTGATAGCGCAATAACTCCGACTGCCAAATATTTCCTGCTGGTAGCTTTGCCCATACCGTCGCTGGTATTTGCTGCTCAATCAAGATGTCGATTTGCGATCGCACCATTGCTAGTAATGTCGCTGGAGATACGGACGAAGGTTGACAGATGTTTTCACTAGTTGCAATTAACTGATACAAAGATAAATCTTGAGCTAGAGAGACATTCATGGGCAAAGGAGTTTTGGGAGACATGGGCAGGAAATATACAAGTATAAAGCAATAAATAATACTGCTTTACATTTTGCACTGTAAATGTTCGTTATATTACATATTTTTGATAAAGTCGCGAAAAATTGAGTATTTATTTTTAGATTTTGGGAGAAAGGCAGGAGACAATTGGGAATTGTTTTACAAGTTTCTATGATGTCGCTCAATAAATTTCACGTTTAACCAATCTTTCCACACCATGCGGTTGTAGAGACGTAGCATTGCTACACGAATGTGCCGAAGAGAAGTTTTGTGGACGGAAACCGTCCACAAAAACTTCTCCCCGTGGCAAAGTTTCGCGGCAACTTCGCTGTTTCTACAGGATTGTGGATGTATACATAACCATCAAAATAAAATTGATAGACCACTAAAGAATTTGAGCAGGTTTTGGGCACTTTGGAGTCTTGCTTGTGCCTGGGCTATATTTTGGGGACGTTCACCATTTTATTTATACAAACCATCTATAAAACTTAAGCTAACATATCACCTATTATCCTCATGAAAGAACTATGACAAAAGAACTCATCACACAGCCTAGAGAATGCCCATTATTTATTGCCGAACAATTCGCCCGTCAGAGTAAAATTACAGAAGCGATCGCATTTGGAAGTGGTAATATCAATGACACTTTTCTGGTTGCCGTAGATACTCCTGGCGAACCATATTTTATCCTACAACGCATTAATACAAAGGTTTTTAAACAACCTCAATTAGTAATGCAAAATATGCGTTCCCTCACCGAACATGCTTGTCAAAAGCTACAAAGTATGAATTTAGACCGTCGTTGGGAAGTACCTCGTGTGCTATTAACCAAGGATGGTTTCGACCATTGCAGCGATGCAGAGGGTTCATTTTGGCGAGCAATCAGCTATATTCAAAATTCCCAGTCTTTTGATACCATACAGACAATTCAACATGCCAAAGAAGTTGGTTATGCTTTAGGTATGTTCCACAATCTAATTGGTGATTTATCACCCGCAAGTCTTGCCGATACCCTTCCAGGATTTCACATTACACCAGGCTATCTGCAACAATACGAACAAACTTTATCTTTACATACCGACACTAACATTTCTGCCGAAATCAAGCATTGCCTGCAATTTGTGAGCGATCGCACAAATTGGGCACATGTACTAGAAAATGCTCGAACAGAGGGTAAGTTGCCGTTACGTTTAATGCATGGTGACCCCAAAATCAATAATGTAATGTTCGATACTGAAACTAACAAAGCTGTAAGTGTTATTGACCTTGACACTGTAAAACCGGGATTAGTACATTACGATATTGGTGATTGTTTGCGTTCTGGTTGCAATCCTGTAGGGGAAGAAGTTGAAGATTGGGAAAGCGTTTATTTTGATACTGATTTATCTCAGGGAATACTACAGGGTTATCTTGCGATCGCAAAAGCATTTTTAACGGAAAATGATTATTTATATATATATGATGCAATTCGTTTAATTACATTTGAGTTAGGATTAAGGTTTTTTACTGATTATTTGGCAGGAAATATTTACTTTAAAGTAAAGCATCCAGAGCATAATCTTTTAAGGGCATTGGTGCAGTTTAAATTAACAGCAAGTATTGAATATCAAGAAGCAAATATTCGTCAGGTTATTAAGGATTTGCAGAGATAATTACTAATTCAAAATCTGCCAATCAACAGAATTATTATTTTTCTCATAAGTCAAGCATCCAAATTAGAGAATTTTGAATTTTCTCCCTAATTAAAACTAGAAACTTTAAACAAAAAATGGAACACACTTTTTCTCTACAACCTTTTTCTACGACAGAAACTCTACCAAACATCAAAATTACAGGTAATCTTGCCAGAAATGAAAATTTACTAATCATTAGTTTTGCACTTACAGGGAATATTACCGAAGTTGAAATTCCATCACCATCAGATAACCCAACACGAAAAAATCAACTTTGGGAACAGACATGTTTCGAGTTCTTTATTGGAATTAAAAACTCACCTCGCTACTGGGAATTTAATCTTTCCCCTACCGAAGATTGGAACCTTTACAGTTTTGACGGGTATCGTCAAGGAATGCAAGAAGAAACTGCATTCTCCACACTCCCATTTAGTATTTATCAAAGTGATGATTGTTTCGCGATCGCATTAGATTTTGACTTAAGTAAAATTATCCCTAACGAACAAGTCTTAGATGTTGCGATCGCATCTGTAATTCAATCTAAAAATAACCAAATAACTTATTGGGCATTAACTCATTGCGCTGAAGAAGCTGATTTCCACCAACGTAGTAGCTTTATTTTGGATTTAGCAGTTTCTTAATGATATCCTCTGCAAAGTTTTGCGGAAGAATAATCTCCCGCAAACTTCTCTCTGCGAACCTCTGCGTAAACCTCTGCGCTACTCTGCGTTTAAAAATTAAATATTTGCCTCTTTTGGTGGATATTCTCATCTTTACTTTATAAATTATAATACCTAGCTGGGTTATGACTTATATCTGAATTTATCTCACGTGGAAGTGCAGAGAAGAATATAAAATTATAAATACACAAATATATAGAAAACACTTATGCAAACGAGCGAGCAACCAAAGAAAGCGAATAATCCCCTTGCTAAATTTGAAGGATTTTTCATTCAAATGGTAATGCCAGGATTAGAAGCAAAATGTGGGGAAATAGTAGCCCAATCCCTGGGTTCCAATTGGCAAATTAAACCAATCGGTGATAATAATACAGAATTTGAAATAACCCTCAACGATGACGCTTTATCCGCAAAACAAGCTTGGGACAAAAGTTACGAACTGCGATCGCAACCTGGTATTATCGATGCCGAACCATTGTTTACCGTTCCCATCACCCAAAATCAGAACTGGGACGAACAATTAAAACCCCAGCTTCAACAATCAGAAAATCAAGCAAATCAAGTATCTGAAGATGCTGAAAACCCCGATTGGAGCCTAAAGCAACTTCGAGTCTTTGAAACATGGCAGCGTTTTTTCCCCGATGCCAATAAATTACCAGGGGATGGCATAATTATTGGGCATCCCGATACCGGATACACACCACACCCAGAAATAATTAATAACTTACTCACAGCAGAAGGTTTCGATTTCCTCAAAAATGATAACGATCCAACCGATGAGTTGCAAAAGTCAGGGGGAGAAGTTATCAATAATCCCGGACATGGGACATCAACTGCTAGCGTTATTGTTAGTCCCCAATCCAAACAAGCGAATTATTCTAACGGCAAGTATGTTACAGGGGTTGCCCCAGGTGCAAAAATAATTCCCCTGCGTGTAACATATTCAGTCGTACTTTTAAGCATTCGCAATCTTGCAGAAGCAATCGAGTACGCAGCAGATAACGGGGTACACATACTCACAATTAGCTTAGGTGCAGGTTTTCCGAATCAGCGTTTGCGAACCGCGATAATTTATGCTCAAAAACGAGGTGTAATTATTGTCGCAGCATCGGGGACATCGGTTCCTTATGTAGTTTATCCTGCGGCATACGATGAAGTCATTGCTGTCACAGGTAGCACAGTAGAGCGTAAAATTTGGTGGGGGGCAACGACTGGGAAACAAGTAGATGTGGTAGCACCTGGAGCTTCGGTTTGGTACGCTAAAACTCGCAAGCAAGAGAATAGCGATGAATTTGAGTACAGTATCGAAAGTGGTGAGGGAACTTCATTTTCTGCGCCATTTGTAGCAGGTGTAGCAGCTCTGTGGTTGTCATATCATGGACGAGATAATTTAATTGAACGCTACGGAGTAGAAAAAATTCCCTTTATTTTTAATCAATTATTGCGGGATAGTTGTGATAAATTTCCGACGTGGAAACCAAATAAACATGGTACGGGTATTGTCAATGCCGAGAAGTTACTTGATGCACCTTTACCTGATAGTGTGAATCGCTCGATTATTGCACCAGGTATGGCATTGCAACAGTATTCGTCTGTAGATAGGGGTGAAATCAATACTTTTACCCATTTATTTGAATCCCAATTATCAACAACTGAATCAGCAAATAATTTTCTTTTTCGAGATGATGGCAAGTTGAGTGCTAGTCTTTGCCAAATATTACAAGTCAGCGAAGCCGAATTGCCACAACGTTTGAAAGAGGTGGGGCAAGAATTAGCTTTTTACTTAACAACTAATCCCGAACTTTACCAGGAATTTGCAGACAGTTTGCATAGTCAAGAGTCAGCTTTAAAACCACCATCAACCCAATTCAAAACGATAGAAAATAATTCATTGAGTAAGACAAATTCGATGCGTGCGATGTTATTAAAACAGGGAATTTCTGAAGTTTTTAAAAATAAGATAGAGAACAAATTGCCGGAAAATTAAATTACTAAAAACTAAAAACTTGCCACTAATTCCTGCAAAACTTCATATCCATCGCGGAAAACTGACCAACCATCACCCACCAAAACCACTTTTACCTTACTTAAATGCCCTAAGGGACTTACAGAAAATAAAATATCCCAATCATAGATTTATCTATAACTTGTAAGTAAGGATGGGAAAACCCCATCCCTACAATACTTTCTGTTTTTACCCCTAACTCCTGTACTTCCAAATTAAAAAATAATTCACAGGAATGATGTTAAGGAGACGCGATCGCATTAAACTAGTACGGTTGCACTCTCACATTTGTTAGAATGTCTGATTTAATTTTATTTTGGCATCGTCGTGATTTACGCATTGCTGATAACACAGGATTGATGGCAGCAAGACAACAATCCCGCAAAGTTGTGGGTGTATTTTGCTTGGATCGCAATATTTTAGAACGGGATGATGTTGCCCCCGTGCGAGTCACATATATGATTGGTTGCTTACAAGCTCTGCAAAAAAGCTATATCCAAGCTGGTAGTCAGTTATTGATTTTGCATGGCAACCCCACTCAAACCATACCCCAACTAGCGTCAGCTTTGGGAGTAAAGGGAGTATTTTGGAATTGGGATGTGGAACCCTATTCCCAAGAACGGGATACTGTAATTATTGATGTGTTGAAAGAAAAGGGTATTCAGTTTTTAGACCGAAATTGGGATCAAATTTTGAATGTACCCGATGACATTCGCACGGGTAACAATGCACCATACACCGTTTACAGCCCTTTTTGGAAAAATTGGAGTAACAAACCGAAAGCTGCACCTGTCGCTACATTACATGATGCAGAAGGGTTAACGGCAAGTGAACTGGAAATTGCCCAGGCAAATGGAGCTAGAGAATTACCTAGTGCCAAGGATTTAGGATTTATTTGGGATGGGGATTTAGTCATTGAACCTGGGGAAGTTGCAGCACTTGAAAGGTTAGAGGAATTTGCGGCAACTGGAATTAATTCATACCAAGAAGACCGTAATTTTCCTGGTATCGATGGGACATCGAGATTGAGTGCAGCATTGAAATTTGGAGCCATTGGTATCCGTACTGTATGGCAAGCAACCCTCGAAGCAATGGAAAACAGCCGCAGTGACGAAACAGCAGCAGCAATTCGCACCTGGCAGCAAGAAATCGCCTGGCGAGAATTTTACCAACATGCGATGTATAATTTTCCCGAACTTGCTGAAGGTGCATTCCGTGATGCCTTTAAAAATTTTCCTTGGGAAACCAATGACGAATATTACCAAGCATGGTGTGAAGGTAAAACTGGATACCCAATAGTTGATGCAGCAATGCGACAAATGAACGAACTTGGTTGGATGCACAACCGTTGTCGAATGATTGTAGCGAGTTTCTTTACCAAAGATTTGCTACTCGACCCTCGTTTGGGCGAAAAGTATTTTATGCAAAGATTGATTGATGGGGATTTGTCTGCAAATAATGGTGGTTGGCAGTGGAGTGCATCGAGTGGAATGGATCCCAAACCAGTGCGTATTTTCAATCCTGCCAGTCAAGCACAAAAATTTGATGCGGAGGGTGAATATATTCGACAATGGCTTCCTGAATTACGTTCTGTTGATACAGGGGATTTATTGACGGGAAATATCACACCATTGGAACGGGATGCTTTTGGTTATCCCCAACCGATAGTAGACCATAAAATTCAACAGAAAATCTTTAAAGATAAGTATCAGCAACGAAAAGGGGCAATACTTACAGGGGGAGTTGAGACTGCGATCGCGGAGCAGTATCCTTGATACATCGCAAAGCGGTATCCTTGATACATCGCAAGTTTGGGATAAACAAAAGATTTTTTTTAATTCTCAAAAATCCATATCAAATCCGATTGATTATTCATACTTGCCTTGACACTCCCCTGCCTAAAGACGAGGGGATTCTTAAGACATTATTCCTAACGATTACCCAAGACTTTGATAGTTTAAATTTGTTCATTAGACATCTCCGAAATGATTGTAGAGACGTAGCACTGCTACGCGAATGTGCCGGGACAGAAGATTCTGTCCGGCAACTTCGCAGTCTCTACAAGGGTTTCAGGCAACACATAATTAAATTCGGTCGATGTCTATTAGATATTAATTAAGTTTAATCATCTTTCATCCTCAAGGCTTGATAAGGGAGATTACTCTTTTTTGGACTACAGACATACTTCTTAAATCTTCCCCAATATATATCTCCGGAAAGCCAATCAAAAATCACCTACTCTTTTGGGATGATGAATCAAAAACTTGAGGAGAGTAAAAGTGAATAGCAAACAGTAATAAAACTCAGGAGGGTAATTTCATGGCTCAAGCCACAACAAACAATACAACCCAAAATGCATTGAGTAACTTAGAATACGATTTTGTGACCGTACTGCAAAATAAAGCCGAAGCAGTAAAAGCTTACGAAAACTACATCAAAGATGCTCAAGAGGTTAATTCGCAACCTTGTGTGGAACTGTTCCAAAAATTACGTCAAGCAGACATTGAACACGCACAAGAAATTCGTCGTCATTTACAACAAGTGATGGAAAAAGGCAAAATGTAAGCCTTATTTGCGTAGAGATGTGTTTATTTATCGCGTCTCTGCCACACCAAAGAAGCGTCCCAAATTGTAGGGGTGGGTATCTCCACCCTTACTGGAAATCCCTGATGGTGATGTTATGGATAATTTTCGGAAGATATTTCAAAACTTTACAATATAACTTGCATATTTTTACGGTAATGACCCGTTACTATATAGGAGACGTTCGAGTGGGAATTTAGTGGTTTGTACTGAGTTCCTGCGATGCCCATCATGCTTGCTAATTCCCCCTCTGCAAGCTTGGTGGGCTTTTCAAATTTTATTTATGCATATTTTTAAAGTGCCTTAGAGATAATTATTTAGGGTGAAATTACCTTGAGAATGCGGATACACAGATGAAACAAGCTTGTTTTTGGGAATGCTGGGATTAGATTTGTATCTATATAAATGTACAGTAGAGGTATTCCCAGAAGATATCTACCAAGTTTAGAAACGAGTATTATATTTAGCCTTTAAATGTATCAACGTGAGATGAAAAGAAAAATTAGTTTTTTTAAACCAAAACCTATTATTGCCGGGATTCTCGCTGTACTTTGGCTGAATCCTGCGATTGCACAACAAAACCCAGATTTGACGCGAGCTGAGGTATACAAACTAGCTAATTTAGTTGATTTGCTTTTGTCAAATAAAGCACCACGTCGGGCTAGGGTGAAGGATGCATTACGTCCTCTGGATGCGTTGCAAACAAAGCAAAATTCTCTCGCGGAGTTATTGTTTAATGAGGGTTCGTTTTTACGGGTTGGTTCTAAGGCTATATTTAGGTTTAAACCTGGTTTGAAACGGATTCAACTCAAAAATGGTCAGGTTGTAGCTGAGACTATATTTGAGTTGCAAAATGGTACTGTGGTGGCAATCACTCCTCCTGGTAGCGGAGGAACTACGATTGAGGTTCCAGGAAAGACTAGGGTAGAAGCGATCGTTGCGGAGTTACCATCTCCAACTCCATCCCCAACACCAACACCAACAGAAACTCTGTATTCAAAAATTAATGGTAGTGGTTTTACTATGACCTACGACAAGAGTCGAGATATTGCTCTTGTCTCAAATTTGGGTATTAACCCAATTAGGGTTTATAGTGGCGATGGTCAGCAGTTTCAGCTTTTACAAGGTGGACAAGCGATTGATGTTAAAAATGGCGTTTTGGGTGAGGTAAGAACCTTTGATTTGGGTCGTTTTTATGCTACTACCAAGTTAGCAGCAGGTTTGGGACCAGGACAAGAGGGTTTGCTGTTAAAGGAATCTCCACAGGTTCAAGAGACTTTTAGATTAGTTAGAAAGGATACTATTGCTGCTTGGAAAGCACAGCAAGGTTGGATTGAGGGGTTGTGTAGTGTTAATGGTCGTGGGGTTTCGAGTACCCTATCTACTAATTGTATAAATACTAATTCAGATGATCCATTACGGGGATTTGAAGATAGACGGGATGTGACAGTTCCAGAACCTCAACCAGAACCAGAACCAGAACCTCAACCTCAACCAGAACCAGAACCTCAACCTCAACCAGAACCACAACCGCAACCTCAACCACAACCTCAACCTCAACCAGAACCACAAGCACAACCGCAACCTCAACTAGAACAACAACCAGAACCAATTAGATAAATAGACATCTCCGAAAAAGATGTAGAGATGTAGCATTGCTAAGTCTCTACAAGGGTTCTAGGTAACGCATAATTAAATTTGGTCGATGTCTAATAAATATTCCTTTAAATATTGCTTCACATTCAGAGGTTAAATAAATTTATGCGTGCTTCTTCAATTACTTTGTATTCATTAATAACTCTCCTAGCTTGGGATATTAGTTATGTGAATGCTGCGACTCCTGGAGAACTAGGAAAAACATCACCACAGATAGAAAGCGAAGATTTTGTGGTTTCCGAATTAGATACATCAAAATCAAATACGTCAGATGAATTAGCAAAATTTACCGTTAGTGAAACAGTTCCGAAAAAACTAGATATCGCACCTCCAGAAATCATATTCGATGATGAGAAAAAAAATATTTCCCAATTACCCAATCCTGGAGAAACAAATAATCCGGCAAGTTTCCCGGATGCGGAACCTTTAGACGAGAAAGAAGTTGAGGAGGAACTAGGGGAAATTAGGTACATCAAACCTCGTGCTGTGCAGCAACCACCACAACCTCGTCAACCCGATGTGCAGTTATTATTGCGTTCTTCGACGTTTTCGAGTTCTAATATTACTGCTGTTGATTTCCTTCAACGCAGCGATACTGTGTTTGTAAATAGTGCAACTTTGCTTGCAACTCCAAAATTGGGGGAAGAGACTCGTTTAGTTGCATCAGCTACGGGAGGTTTAACCAGATTTGCCACCAAAGGAGAATTTAATTACAATTTCCTGAGTTTCAATGCAGGAATACAACAACGAATTGCACCGGGAATGTATGGACAATTAGGATGGGTACAAGATCGACTTTATAATCAAAATAATAGCGATCGCATTTTACTTGATGATTCTGTACGTTTAACTATTGGTAGACAAGACCAATTGAGTAAAAGGTTACGATTAGATTCATTTTATGATTTGCGTGCAAGTTTTTCCGAACCGAAAGAGCAAAGTCGTGTAGCAAATAGCTTAGGTGCGCGTTTGCGCTACGATTTGACTCCGAAATTACAAGGTGGATTAGATTATCGTTTAACTTTGAAAGATTATACTAACCAAGATAGGTTTGATACCCAGCATCAACTTGGTGTTGACTTGATCTATAACATTAACAAAGATTTATTTATTGGCAGTTCTGCTTCTTATTTGTTTGGTTCTTCTTCTGCTAGTTCGATTGATTTAAATAATTTTTCTCTGGGTGTGAATATTGGTTTGAATGTGCCTTTATTTTGATTAGTTTATTTCTATTTCCGACTTATTAACGTGTCTTTCTCAAATAATTTAATTATTAAATTCTGGGGTGTGTTAGCTTCCAAGCGTAACGCACTTATTTTCTGATGTCTTATACCAATTTAATGTGAAGCCGGGGATTTAGTTGTATAAAAATTCGATAATCCCAAAATAAAATTATTATGGGAAGCCCAATTTGATAATTTTTTCATGAACTAAATCTGCATATTCCCACGGAGTCAAACCTATTGAATATAGAAGATAGGTGAAGTCGTAAGACTTCGGAGGAGATAAAAGTGCAGGTAAAATCATTATTAATTATTATAATTTCTTTAGTAACAGCAGGAATACTTTCCACAACTGATAACTATACAGAAAACAATCCATGCTTCCATACTTCGGTATGTGCGAATCAAACAGTTTCAACATTAGAAAAAAACAATTTTCAAATAAGTTTAAAACTACGCACTCCTCCCAAAAGAGGATTACCAAATCGTCGCGAAGTGGGAGGTACTCGCTTTAGTTAATTAACAAGTATTAAATAAATATAATTACAATTATTAATTACTAAATAAATTCTCCAATATCGCACAATATATTTAATTATGAGAAAAAAACTATAGAAACCCGGTTTCCCCTGGAACCGGGTTTTTTAAATCCTGTCTAAATTAATGAAGTGCCACTTTCCTACCTGGCTACTTGAATATGCAAATCAAAATGCTTAAATCTACCAAATACGTAGATTAATTAAGTACCAATTAATATAGTGACATTGTTCGCTGTGATAAGCTCCGCTTATCTGTAAGAACGTATCGCATTACATTTGGCGATTAGTCTGTTTATTAAAAGGTTTAAGAAAACAGGAAAATCGCGCCCACATCACAATAAAACTCTATCCTATAGGGGGACGCATCCTGATGTTATCCAAACCATCGGCAGATTCTCAAGAGTCTCTGCTGCTCAATCTTAAGCATCGTCGCATCGTGGAAAAAATTGCGCGTAAGTATACACGAGGTACTTCAGTAATTTGGGAAGATGCCCTACAAACTGCCTTTATTAAGGTATTGGAAGCGATTAAAGCTGGCAGATTTCGTCATGGGGGTACTGAGGAATTTTACCGTTGGGCTACGGTTGTGGCAAGGTACGAGATAATTGATTTTGTCCGTAGGGAAATTCGTCGTCAGTGCAGCAGTTTAGACCAAGCTGTACCGGGAACTGATTTATCGATGTTGGAGACTATTCCCGATAAGTTGAATTTGTTCGATGCTGTTGAACATGCTGATTTTACCTTGCATGTGATTGAGGTTATCAATACACTCGACAAGTGCTATTCCGAACGGGGTTATTTGCACATTTGGCAAGGACAAATTCAAGGTAAGAAACAAATAGAAATAGCCCAAGAAATGGGGGTTACTCAACCGGAAGTGTCGAAACGTCGCAAGGAGTTGACTATGCTTGTTGCTTACGAATTAGGTTTACTGCCTATTAAGAAGGGTAAAGCCAAAAGTGAGCAAGTGCGGAAGCGTGAGAAAAATCAATGGTAGTAGGATTTTAGATTGGGAATAAGCAAACGCGATCGCTCGTTAATACTACTAGAATCAATTGCATTGAACTAATTTTGGGTTGAAAAGAGCGATTCTCATCTCTAATTTTCTGGAAATAAGTAATTATGAGTTATGAAACTGGTAGATTTAAGTTTAAATCTAAGCCTAAACCGGGCGAAATTTGGGAAATTAGACGAGTTCCACGAATTCCTTATGATGTAGATATTACTGCCTATGAGTGTCTTTATTCTCAGATTGCCCGAAGTTTTATTCGGGGAGAGTCTTCAAGACGTTATGTAATGATTGTGAGTGAATCTGCTGATTGTTTGGTTGTTCCTGTGATGTTGATGTCATCGGAAGTGAATTATTTTAGTAATATTGATGTAGTTATTTCTCAGCAAATATCTGGTTTGGAGCAAGATTTATTAGCAAAAACTTGGTTGGTTACGGAAATGTTGGTTTGCAATTTGTTGCAACCTGTTGGTCAGCGATTATCTTATGATTTATATAATGATTTGATGGATCGGAGTGAAGAATATCAAGATAATGTTTTGGATTTAGAAAATGTCGATATTTTTCACAAACAGGAGTTAGATTTTACTGACCTTTTTTATATACCAATAAATATTTATCGAAATCATCAAAGGTATATTGATGGTATTAATGCTACGGAAAGTTTATTAAATGATGTATTGCTTTTAGAGCAGGAAACAAAATTAATTAAGTATTTTTGATTTTCTGTCGAAAAATTTTGTCAAAGTGGGTAAGTTTACAGAAATACCCTCCAACTAAATAAATTTGCGATCGCAGCTATTATGATTGAAGTCCTAGCAGCACTTTCTGCTTCTGCGGCAGCAGGTATTAGAACTGCTGTACCACTACTATTTATTGGATTGCTCCAAGGAAATATTCTTTGGTCACAAGTTCCTATTTTATCCCGCCTTTCTTCATCTTTTTTACTGGGTTTGCTGACTGCTTTATCTCTTGTTGAAGTGTTTGCTTCCAAAAAATTGATTGGACAAAGGGTATTACAAGTGGTTCAACTAGTTTGTAGTCCAGTGGTTGGGGCAATTATGGGGTTAGCTTTTGCAAATTCCTCAACTACTCATCCGGTATGGCTATTAGCAATAGTTAGTGGAGGTTTGGCTTTTATTCTCAAACTTGTACAGGTTGGTTGGTTTTTCCGCTTGCGGGGTTTGCCTTTATGGGCTGTTTTTATCCAAGATTTTTTGTGTGTTGTTTTGGTCATTTTTGCATTTGATGCTCCTTGGCAGGGTGGTTTAATTGCTTTGCTACTGCTGTGGTGGGCTATTCGTAGCGGTAAAAGTTGGTATGATTGGTATAGACATCGGAGTGAAAATTAATTATGCGTTACCTGAAGCCCTTGTAGAGACTGCGAATGTGCCGCGAAACTTTGCCACGGGGAGAAGTTTGTGGGGACGGTTTCCGTCCACAAAACTTCGGGGATACTCCCCTGTGGCAAGATTTCGAGAATCTTCTGTCCCGGCACATTCGCGTAGCATTGCTACGTCTCTACATCTTCTCTTTTTCACTCCTATGTCTATTGGTTAATTGTACTTTTCAAAAAAACTAATCTTTCTAATGTAATATTCCTACCGCATGTAATAATCCGTGCCCAGTTAACAGTTCAAACAACAAACCGATAAATCCCAGCATCGCAATTCGTCCATTCCACACTTCTGCACTACTGGTGATACCCCATTCCCAATTTTCAGGAGGATACATTTTCACGTTTTTCTTCATTTGACTGACTTGCGATAAATCCAATCTCGGAGATTTCAACGCATCAATCGCCAAATCTGCTAAAGCACGAATAAATACTGGGTGAGTATTTAACGCTGGAACCCGACGGAAGTTATCTATACCTGCAATTTCGGCAAGTTCGCGATATTCAATATCAATTTCTTCCAATGTCTCAATGTGTTCCGAGACAAAGCTAATGGGGACAACAACTAGATTTTTGACACCTTGTTCACCTAATTCTTCGATCGCATCTTCGGTGTAGGGTTGTAGCCACTCAACCGGACCAACACGACTTTGATAAGCTAAAGTATGAACATTAGGACGATTCAGAGTACGCATAATTAATTCCGTACATTCTTCAATCTCTTGCTGGTATGGATCACCCGCTTCCTCTACATAGCTTTTCGGTACACCGTGAGCGCTAAAGAAGACATGCGCTTCGTCAGGGTTTTCCAATTGATCGAGTTCTTGGGCAATGAGTTCTGCCATTGCTTGCAAGTATCCAGGCTGTTTATACCAAGATGGGATGACGGTATATTTTTGTTTTTGCAGCTTGGGACTTGTTTTCCACATCTGTTCCAACAAGCGGAAACTGGAACCACTGGTACTGATGGAAAATTGTGGATACAGGGGAAGGATGACTAATTCATCAATGTCATCCTGAACCAAACGTGCGATCGCTTCTTCTGTGTATGGATGCCAATACCGCATCCCAATATAAATCTCCGCATCTTCACCCAAAGCTTGCAATTGTTCCTTCAGTGCTTCCCCTTGAGCTTCTGTAATCCGACGTAAAGGAGAACCACCACCAATTTTCTTATAATTTTCTTGCGATCGCGTTGTTCTTCGTGTCGCAATAAACCATGCTAGGGGTTTTTGCAACCAAGGAAATGGTAGACGAATAATCTCTGGATCGGAAAATAAGTTGTAAAGAAATGGTCCTACATCTTCTAGTTTGTCAGGACCGCCAAGATTGAGTAATAATACGCCTACACGACCCATAGCAATCTCTTCCCCCAATCTTCAGGTTTTTTACTAATGTTAACAATATATCTTTATTAAATATATAAGTTCTTTACAGGTAATTAAGCAATGGCTACAATTTTGCGAGATTTGAGCTACCGCTATCAGTGGTTGTATGATGCGATCGCTCGTTTATCATCCCTCACTGTCGGTGGCGAGAACCAGTTTCGACAGCTTGCTTTGCAAGACTTAATAATTTGCTCAGATACAAAGATTTTAGATTTATGCTGTGGTAGTGGTCAAACAACAAAGTTTCTTGTTAAAAATTCTCAACAAGTTGTTGGTTTAGATGCATCTCCTCTATCTTTACAAAGAGCTAAAAGAAATGTCCCGCAGGCGACCTATGTGGAAGCATTCGCGGAAAAAATTCCTTTTAATGAAAATGAATTCGATTTAGTTCATACTAGTGCTGCCCTTCACGAAATGCAACCGCAACAATTGCAAGAAATTCTCAAAGAAGTATACCGCGTATTGAGACCTGGTGGAGTGTTTGCGCTAGTCGATTTTCATCAACCCACCAATCCTTTGTTTATTCCAGCTTTATCGGTATTTTTCTGGTTGTTTGAAACGGAAACTGCTTGGCAATTACTTAAAACCAGTTTACCGGAGTTACTCACGGAGGTTGGATTTGAAGTCTCAAAACCAATTTTATATGCAGGTGGCAGTTTACAAGTAGTTCAAGGAAGGAAATAATACCAATTCAAATAATGATTGCAACACATCCAACGGTAGAGACGTAGCACTGCTACGTCTCTACAAATATCTATCTGTCGCGTTGTTGTTTCAAAGTGGTAAAGTAATCGTACAGAATTATTTACACATGAGTTTCGAGTCTGGGTAAGAGTTTTATCACTTAATTTTGTTTAGCCACTTCAGGTAAAATTCCAACTTTCCTGTTTTTGTTTCTGATTCAACCACTTTTCGTTAGCGTGAGATTACGAGCGATCGCAATATTTCTCTGATAGCCTGATTTCCGGTACTTGGGTTGTAATTTCTGCTGGAGATTGCCGTATTGCGTTTGGAATTAAATTAAATTGTTTGGGTAATTATTTAATTGCCAATAATCTGTTTGTGGAGATGGCTACTAATATTTGAGTTCCCAAGGGGAGTAAAAGAAGAAGATTGAGCGTGCTGTCATTTATGCTTTGTACCTGGTGAGTAGGTATTTTTGGCGAAAAATAAACATCAATTTCGTTAACCGATAACAGAAAAAGTTGGTTATCAAACCTATAAATTAACCATGAACAGAACAAACGAAACTATCGCACAACTGGTTACAAGGTTAGTTTTGGAATTTGAACAAATGAAAGCCGAAAAAGAAAAAGCTAACGTAAAATCACCTCAACCAACTTCCCTTCAAAAACCCTAATTTCTCGAACTATTTGAGAAATTAAGCGTTTTTTATCAGCAGGCAATTTGATTGATTCCCAAAAAGCAGAGTCAGAAAAGGAATTTACAACACGCTCTTGAGATATCAAATTCTCTTTCCATCGGTTTGTCTCACCAGCTTTTGTGTCGATTATTTGAGACTGTAAATCCTCAATCGCTCGTAGAATTGCCGAATTCGGATTAGGTATTAACTCCAACTGGTGCATCTGCTTTCGCATTTCAATGACTGCTTGTGGTTCCTCCATTGGCAATTCCTCCCGTGCGATCGCACTCAGTCTTTCTGCTTCAGCTACCAAATATGGGATTAACTGTTTTTCAACCTTGGTATCGGTAATCATTGTTTTGTTGTGGCATAGCTTTTCGCTGCGATAGAAATTGCATTGGAACCAGGATTGAAGTCGATTTTCCCTCTTCACAAATCGACTTCCTTGAATTGAACAAGATGAACCACAGTTTGCACATCGAACTAGTCCACTAAAAACATTAGAAACTTTAGGAGTGTCAGCAACCCATCGGTTACGGGCATTAGTGGAAAACATCTCCAAGATGCGATCGCGCTCCTGTATTGTCATAATTGCTTGATCGGGATGGGTATCCCACTGAACTCCAGCCAACCGACGCGGTTTATAATTCTTTTTACCGGGATAAGTAACTCCTCTAGGAGTACCACCAGCTAGTACTGGATTTGTTAACCAATTTTGAAGTCCAGTGCTGGTTATTGCCAATCGGTTTGAAAAAATGCGTTTCGTTTTTTTACTTTGTTCCCATAACTCGTTACTAATCTCTGCTTCCGCAGTCACCATATAACTAGCTTTGTCTTTAGAAGCAACCAAAGTGGTTCGTGTTATCCCGAAAATTTGATTTAATCGCTTGACTGCTGCTCGACAAGTTCCAGCTTCAAAAAAAGCATCAACTCGCATCCTTGCAACTTCTACAACCGATAACTCTCTCTTGCCATCAAGCAAACAAACCAAGGGAGTATCATCTTTCTCGTAGCGATCGTATGTTTCCCCAGCAATCTTATATCCAAAAGGTGGGAAAAAAGGTGGTTTTCCTGCCTTTTCTCTAGTTTCCAAATCTTTGCGAACCCGTAGAGAAATCATTTTTACTTCATGTTTGGCAAGAGCAACCCGAATATCAGCAGAGAACTCCCCCCCCACACTTTCTACGTCAAAGTTATCATCTAAGGCTTCAAGTAAAACTTTCTGTCTGCGACAAACCTCTAGTAATCGATAAAACAAAACTGGAGACGCTGACAACCGATCGAGTCGAAGAAACAACAACTTGGCGATCGCACTTGGTGGACGAGACTCAATATACGCGATCGCTTGGTTTATTCCTTCTCTCTTGTCATTGGTGCGTTTCCCAATATCATAAAATATCCTTGTTGCACCAGCTTCTCGGAGTCGTCGAAGTTGTTTAACCAATGCTCCTTCGTCGTCGCTTTGTTCTTCGGTGCTTACACGTCCATAGCCAATTACTTCCATTGGATGCCACCAAATTAGTCATCCAATTATATACTGGATAATGAACATGGAGGAAATCCAGTACTTTTCCAGCATTTATTCTGGTTTTACTCCCACCCTGCTGTTTACGTGATTATTCTCCCAATATTCGGGATTTTCTCGGAAATCTTCCCCGTTTACTCCCGCAAACCCCTATTTGGTTATAAAGTCGTTGCCATATCTTCGTTAATGATTGCCGCAGTTAGTGCGTTTGTGTGGGTTCACCACATGTATGCAAGTGGCACACCTGGGTGGATGCGAATCATTTTTATGATTTCGACGATGTTCGTTTCTGTACCAACTGGGATTAAAGTGTTTGCTTGGGTAGCAACAATTTGGCGCGGTAAAATCAGCTTGACAACACCGATGCTGTTTGCATTGGGTGGTTTGGTGATGTTTGTATTTGCTGGTGTCGTTGGTATCATGTTGTCTTCTGTACCTATCGATATTCACGTAAATAATACCTATTTTGTTGTCGGACATTTTCACTATGTTCTCTACGGAACTGTGACGATGGGGTTGTTTGCTGCCATCTATCACTGGTTCCCGAAAATGACTGGACGGATGTATTACGAAGGTTTGGGTAAATTGCATTTCTGGTTAGCTTTCATTGGTACTAACTTGAATTTCTTTCCCATGCATCCGTTAGGACTTCATGGTATGTTGCGTCGAGTCGCATCATATGACCCCGAATATACTTTCTGGAATGTGATTGCAAGTATTGGTGCATTCTTACTGGGGATGTCCACATTACCATTCATTTTGAACATGATTAGTTCTTGGATTAACGGAGAAAAAGCACCTGATAATCCTTGGAGAGCAATTGGTTTGGAGTGGTTAGTTTCTTCTCCTCCTCCTGTGGAGAACTTTGAAGAAATTCCTGTGGTGGTTTCTGCACCTTACGGTTACGGTACAAATGAACCATTAGTTGCAGGTTCCCATCAAGAATAGGGAGTGGGGATTGGGGAATACATATATTTATTCTTCACCCCATACCTAATAACTATTAACAATTATCCAACTTAAAAAATCATGGAAAGTTCAGTTAATACACATATACAGCATTCTCCGGAACATGCGATCGCACATGAGCATGATGAGGAAGGGAATAAGCAGTATGGGTTTATAGTATTTCTACTCTCGGAAAGTGTAATTTTTCTCAGCTTTTTCGCTGCTTATGCTGCGACTAAATTAACTACACCCCAGTGGTTGCCTGCGGGGGTTACTGGTTTGGAGGTCAAGGAACCAATAATCAATACTGTAATTCTGGTTTCGAGTAGTTTTGTCATTTATTTTGCTGAGAGGGCATTACAGCGTCATAAGCTCTGGGGTTTTCGCGTGTTTTTGCTGTTAACAATGGCAATGGGTAGCTACTTTTTATACGGTCAAGCGGTGGAGTGGGGTGGTTTGGAATTTGGTTTTACCACTGGTGCTTTTGGGGGTTTGTTTTATTTGTTGACTGGATTTCACGGGTTACATGTTTTGACTGGTATTTTGTTGCAGACTATGATTTTGATTCGTTCCTTTCTGCCGGGAAATTATGATAATGGGCATTATGGGGTGTTTGCGACTTCGTTATTTTGGCACTTTGTCGATGTAATTTGGATTATTTTGTTTCTCTTGATTTACGTTTGGCAGTAGGATTGAAGGTGCGATATGCATAATTGCATTAAGCCCTGATTATCGCAAATATTTATATACAAAAATCTGGAGACGTTAGATGTAACGTCTCTATTTTGCTTTTGGGGGTTAGGGATGGTTTATGATTTGATATATAAGGCGATGACCGATATTTTGGCAGATTTGGTTTAGAAGAGCGCTATTAATCGTAATAATTATGAATGAAAATCTACTAACAGAATCTGATATCCAACAAGTTATGGAGCGGGTTAAAACTGCCTTTCCATTTTTTACTAATTGGGAATATAGTAACCAAAAGAATGATGAGTATTTCGGCTTTTCTATCTGGGGGGAGTTGGTTATTAACCCAGAAGAAATAATGCCACGACGTTTTTTTTATTACACTTGATTTAAATCATGAAAACAAGTGGGAAGGATGTTTAACAATTGGTCAACATTCCTATCTCTGGTCAAGTGCGGATGTCGGTGATGCTCATTTGCTCAATACAGACATGAGTGAATCTTTGGAAGAAGCAATTGTAGAACTTAAAGCAAAAATCCTAGAACTGTTTCGAGCTTTTTCTGTGTTGTGAGATGCGATCGCTTGTCTTCCCTTTCTGATAAGTAAATTTTTCACATGTCATTGGTTCTCAATTGTCAAGTCAAATTGAGCTTTTGTAACAAAAATGATGATATTCTTTATGTGAGGTAACAAACTAAAGGAAAAGATTATGTGTACAATTAACCAAAATAAAACTTTCTGAGGTATAAATGGGCGAAATTCCTCTAGTTACCATAGTGATTTCATCTCAACTGCCCCCAGATGAAATAGAATCTTTAGAAACATCGTTGTCTCTAAGTTCAATTAAGGTGCAAAAGTCACCAAGTCGGGTAGTAGGGGTAGATGACATTGTTTTGGTTGCTACAGTTATTTCAGGGGTAGCAGCAACAGCCCAATTGATGGATTATGGTATCAAAGTTGCTAAGTCAATCAATAATTGGCGGCGAAAATTGCGGGAAAAAGGGATAGAACCACAAGGTAAGTTAGAGCATCCAAAACGCCCCTTTCTTGATTTAAACACCGCTACTGATGAAGAAATAGAAGCATGGTTGTCTCAAAAGTAGGTGTGGTAGATGTCAAAATCCCCATTAAACCGGGAGTAAAGAAAGTTACTGAGCAAGAGAATTCGTTCAGTAATCAAATTTTGATTTTGTTTTCAGTTCCTCTACTCAATGAAGATTTATCACCAGTAGAAAATTTAGCGATTCAAGAAGAAATTAATGCGATCGCTTCCGTATTGAAGAATATATCTCACCCTATCTCAGTAGAAATAGTGGTGAAAGTTGCCACATCCCAAACTTTACAAGATGTGTTGTCAAATCGTTCCAAACCATTGATTATTCATTTTATTGGTCATGGAATGAAAGAGGGGAATAATACAGCTTTAGTATTAGAGGATGAGGTGGGAATGACTCGTTCTTTTACCGAAGAAGAACTAGAAATAGCTTTATCAAATCGGCAGCAAGTAC
This sequence comes from Calothrix sp. CSU_2_0, assembly GCA_012034595.1. Classification (GTDB taxonomy): domain Bacteria; phylum Cyanobacteriota; class Cyanobacteriia; order Cyanobacteriales; family Nostocaceae; genus Brunnivagina. Next base: position 64,308 of record JAAUPE010000011.1, read on the forward strand.
CCTGTCAAGTCGCATTATTAAATGCTTGTCATTCAGAAAAATTAGCTCAAGCATTTGTCAAAGCAGGAGTGTTTCATGTAGTTGCAGTTAACGCGGAAGACAAAATTTTAGATGTTGCCGCTCGATGTTTTTCTCGACGATTTTATCAAGCATTATTTAATCAAGATTCAGTTACTAATAGTTTTTTATCTGGTCGTAATGCAGTTAAACTTGATGATAAATTAAAGAAATTGTTTAACTCTTTGACTTTTGAGCAAGGAGTTAATTTCGATGAAGCTTTCAAATATGAATTACTACCCAAAGGTTCCCCCCATAATCAATCACTAATTATAGAACCAGCCACTTCACATCAGGTTCTCTATCCCCATTGGTCAAATACTAATATTCCCCGTGAAGATAAAAACTTTGTTGGACGGAGAAAAGAAATACATCAAGTAATTAAAGCACTGGTAGAGTCTGATAAACGTTGTATTGCCCTGCATGGGATGGGAGGAATCGGTAAAACGGCTTTAGCTTATGCCATTGGTAGGTGGTTGCACGAACGCGATCGCTATCAGGATGGAGTTTGGTTTATTAGTTTACGCGATACTGATTCTGTGGGAACACTAATTACTAAAGTTAAACAGAGTCTTGAATTAAAGAGTTTTGCCTTAGAGAGAGAATTAAGAAATAGTCGGATTTTTTTGATTCTGGATGATTTGGATAAATTGATTGAGAAAGAGTCTAATGAGTTAATTGAACTTTTAAATTCGCTTTTGGAACAATGTTCTAATTTACGATTGTTGTTAACTTCCCGTGATTCTTTAGTCAGAGATATTTATTGTCATCAAGAAGAAGTTTGCAGCATGGGAGCATCAGAAACAAGAGAGATATTTAAAAAGTATGCTCCACCACAAGCACAATGGGGAAATAATGATGATTTGGAGCAAGATTTTAATCTTTTAGCAAAGTTTCTTGATGGTTATCCCTTGCCTATTAAACTAGCAGCATCTTACATGGCAGAAACCCAATCTACCCTGAAAATGCTGTGTGAAGAATTGGTTGATGAACCACTAGAGATTCTTGATACTTATTCTCCTGAAGAAAGAAAAGAAAGGAGTTTGCGGATAACTTTGGAACGTTCTTTTGAGATGTTATCGGTAGAAGCTCAAGATATATTTCCTTTGTTAGCTTTTTTCCCAAGTGGATTGAGTCGGGATTTAGCTAAAGCTATTTGGGATAGAAGTGGGAATAAAGTTTTGTTAGAATTGTTTAAGTTTTCAATGGCAGAAAAGTCTACTATTGCATCTGATTGGAGAGTAACTTTACCCGAACCTGCCCGTACTTATGCAGAAAGTAAATTACAAAAAGGAAGAGGAATTGACTATCTTGCTCCTCTCGTTTTAGACTTTTATTATAGTAATTTTTGCGATACATTTCTCCAATTTTTTAATAAGAGGGATAATAAAGGTCAGCAATTACTTCTACAAGAAAACTCAAATTTAATCCTGTTTCTTGAATGGGGTTATAACCATGAAACTAGTTCGGATAAAATTTGTCGTAGTGCCAGGTTAACAGCTTTATTAAGTCCTTATTGGCGTTGGATTGAAGCGAATAAAAACCCTTTAGTTAGATTAAATTTGGCTTTAACCACAACTCAAAGAAATCAGGATAGGGAAGGAGAAAATTTAGTTAGAAATGCCATAACTACTCTTTCTTCTAGAGGAGAATTTAAAGATGTTCAATCTTTGGGGCAAGAAAGTGACGATATAAAGTCCTTTGAATTTGAAACCATTACCGTTAACCCTTCTGGCGAAATTATTGAACGAGAAACCAAACAAGCTGATTACTTTAACCAGGGCTTGGATGAGGGTATTAACATAGAAATGGTTGCTATTCCTGGTGGTATATTCATGATGGGTTCACCCGAAGGAGAAGGAAATGAAAATGAAAAACCTCAACATCAAGTAACCATCCAACCTTTCTTCATGGGCAAGTACCTCATAACTCAAGCACAGTGGCGATTTGTAGCCGAGTTACCCCAGTTACACAGAGAACTTAATCCAGAACCGTCTAGATTTAAAGGGGATGAGCTACCTGTCGAGCGAGTATCTTGGTACGATGCGGTTGAGTTTTGCGATCGCCTCTCTGCATATATTGGCAAAAGCTACCGTCTTCCCAGTGAAGCAGAATGGGAATATGCTTGTCGTGCAGGAACAACAACACCATTCCATTTTGGCGAAACCATTACTGGTGAGTTAGCAAATTACGATGCCAGGAGAACCAACGCTTTGGAACCCAAAGGAAAATACCGCCAAAGAACCACTCCAGTCGGACAATTTCCGCCCAATACCTTTGGGCTATATGATATGCATGGGAATTTATGGGAATGGTGTCTTGATGATTGGCATGGTAGTTATGAAGGAGTGCCAATAGATGGAAGTGCTTGGTTCAATGATGATAATAATCTTTATCAAAAACCCGAAAGTGCTGTGCTGCGCGGTGGTTCTTGGGACGACTTTCCTGGGAACTGCCGTTCTGCGTCTCGCGGCTTCTTCGATAGGGCGAGGCGCGACGTTTTCAGCTACGTTATTGGTTTTCGTATTGTCTGTGGGGTCGGGAGAACTCTTCCGTAGCCCTTTATACTTTAGTTTTTTTGTCCTTTATTCTTTTTCTTTTTTCCTTTTTTTCCGCCTCATGGCGGATCGATTTTTTTAGTAAAAATAGCAAATATAATATACGAGACATAGCAATGCTACGGTGAGCATCCCACTTTTTTGCAGATTCCGTCATTGCGAGCGTAACGAAGTGAAGCGTTCGCGAAGCGTTCCCGAAGGGTAGCAATCGCAAGATTTTTAACTAAGAATGAGTTCAGGTTATTAAATTCTCATTCCTAACCCTGCTAAAGCAAAAAAATCTTGCTCATTATTTAGATATAGTGGTCTTATCTTCCATTAGTTCTACAGAGTTAAAAAAATCTAAAGCGGCAAGAATCTTAGATAGCATCTCTGCTTTTTCTTTATCAGCCACTCGGACTATTAATTGTTTCATATTTGCGCGTTTATAAAACAAGATTATCTAAATTGGCTTACGGGAGTTTATTGATTAAACTAGCTAAAGTAGACACCATTTCTATGGTTTCAACTGGTTTGGGAATGTGAACGGCAAATCCCATTTTAAATGCACGTCCACGTTCTCCCGAATTATTAGCGGCAACGATGGCAATCATTGCTATAGACTTACGGTTGTTTAGCTCAATTTGTTCGATCCGAGCAGTAAGTACATCAGTCTCATCGTGATTGAGGAAAGTTAAATCTATCAACATAGCATCAGGTTTCACTCGATTAATTGTATTGATGATATCGTCGATAGTAGTTGCGATCGCGATCGCATGAAGTTGTTCGAGATTGTTACAAAGTGCTGCCGCATCAGGTGATACCACCAAAATCTTTGTATTTTCCAAGCGACAATAATTAAATTTATACTCTACCCGATGTTGTTTTCCCCATTCGCACATCATTCAAGGGGTAATTGATGGTGTGGAGGATGTTTATCCTGGTGAACAAGCTGCACAGGTTGTTGCACAATTACTCACCGATCCTCAAGGTGTAGAGAAATATATGGCAAGTTTTTTGCCTGGTATGGTGTTAGCAGGAACAAATGCTTAGTATCAAAAGTTGGGATTTAAGGCAAGTTTATACTGTAAAGTCTTAATTTTAACTGCTGACTATTTCCTGGAGTTTTTTCGCAGCTTTTTCAATTGAGTCAATACTTCCAGGATTTACTAATCCGTTATATTCAAAGATGTAGACTTTATTATTTTGCACTGCTTTTAATTTTTGCCAAAATGTTTGTTTTTTTAATTCGTTAATTACTTGGTCTCCTGAACCTGCTTGTGGGGAATTCACAATCTGACGATCGCATCTGGATTTGCTTCGTAATTATTTTCTCATGCTTGAAAGGGT
>JAAUPE010000089.1 GCA_012034595.1 Calothrix sp. CSU_2_0
TCCGCCACTATCTCCGAAGAGACCGTTCGACTTGCATGTGTTAAGCATACCGCCAGCGTTCATCCTGAGCCAGGATCAAACTCTCCGTTTTGTCTAAAACAAAACCAAATTTGTTTGTTTAGCTCTTTCTGCGAAAATTCTTTTTAGAATCCTCTCGCCTTACCTAAGTAAGACTTATTTATTACTTTGACGAGGATTAGCGTTTGTTATGACTTTCAAACTATTAACTTTTTTTTGGTTCGGTGTGGGGCGTTTTTCGTTCACCGCTCACTCGACCTAGATTAGCAATCCTATTTTTTTTTGTCAACCTTTTTTTCAAAATATTTTTTCCTCACTTCTTTGAGCTTGCGATCGCAGCCCAAAACCACATCACAATTTTCAACAGCAATATTTTAGATAAACTGGGTAGCAACCATCTATATAGTGCTGGTAATCACCAAAACTTCAATGCTGTGATTACTAAATTCGGCATACTTCTCGTTTAATGCTTTAAAAAGATAGTGATACAAAAAACTGTCTATTATTTAAGCATTAATACGGTTGTCAGTCCAAAGGCAATAAGGAATCTTGTTAACTAAAGTAAGTATTTTTGCCTGGCTAGTTTTCAGCATGTCTTGTTTACATAACTGCATTTAGAGAAAAACATCTATGGACTTCAACAAAATAAGTACGAGTGCTGTCGAACTACTAACTCAGTTTGGGCTGAAAATACTGGGTGCGATCGCACTATGGATTGTAGGACAAAAACTGATTAGCTTTAGTAGCTCGTTGTTGCGTCGAGTTTTCCGCAGTCAGCATGTTGACGCGACTCTGATTACTTATCTAATCAATATTATTTCTGTTACTTTACGGGTTGTCCTAATTGTCGCTCTACTAGGATTTTTCGGAATTGAAACCACTTCTTTTGCAGCATTATTAGCTGCGGCAGGTGTTGCAATTGGTGCTGCTTGGGGTGGACTGTTGGCAAACTTCGCAGCTGGTGCGTTTTTAATTATTTTTCGTCCATTCAAAGTTGGGGATTTTATTACTACTGCTGGAGTCACAGGGACAGTCTGCGAAATCGGTTTGTTTACAACAACCATCAATACCCCTGATAATGTAATGACTATTGTTAGTAATAATAAAATATTTTCTGATAATATCCAAAACTTTTCTACTAATTCTTACCGTCGTGTGGATTTAGTTGCCCAGATTCACAATAGTGTAGAACATGCTGATGCAATACAACGCTTGAGAGTAAGAATTCAGCAAATTCCCAATGTACTTACAGAACCAGTTCCCGATATTGAAATTTTGAAGCTGGATAAAGCAGGTCCTGTATTAGCTGTTCGTCCTTACTGCCATAATGATAATTATTGGCAAGTTTATTTCGACACAAATAAAATTATTCGCGAAACATTTACTGAAGCTGGTTATCCCATACCTGAAGAGCCTGTAATCTTTAGTGGTATAAAATAATGGGATTTCCCATTAAAAATTAGTTAAAAGAAAAAACTGACTCCAAAGTGTAAATTTCTCTGGTTGGGTTGTAAGTGTTAGCCTAACCTTTTTTGTATACAAATTTATTTAATTGTTTTTCTTGAAAATAAACAGTTCTAAATTATTAATTCATAAATCTTATTATTTATATAAGTGAGATGTTCGCACATATAAAGCTCCTCAAATTGTGTAAAAATTTTAAGCAATCCTAAGTTATTTTTCAAAGATAAAGATATGTTGTAAAAGTTTTGAGACATGGAGATATGAAGATTACGCCATAAGTAAAACTTAAAGATTATACATTGGTCTATAATGGTTGCTAAAATTTGTAAAATATAGAAAATTTTAGTCTTGTAGTTTATGAAACTTAGCCTTTGTACAATTGTTAAAAATGAAGAAGCAACATTAGCTAAATGTCTTAATAGTGCTAAAAGTATAGTTGATGAAATTGTAGTCTTGGATACAGGTTCGACTGATAAAACTATTGAAATTGCCCAAGACTTAGGCGCGAAAGTATATCATTTTCCTTGGAACAATGATTTTAGCGCTGCTAGAAATGAAGCCTTAAAGTACGTTACGGGTGATTGGGTTTTAGTGTTGGATGCAGATGAAGCGCTGATACCAAAAATAAAATCACAGATTCGCCAAGTAATTGAAATGCCGGAGTATATTTTAATTAATTTACTTCGTTATGAAGTTGGGGCAAGTCAAGCACCTTACTCAATGGTTTCAAGGTTATTTCGCAAGCATTCGGAAATTAAGTTTTCTCGTCCATATCATGCAATTGTTGATGATAGTATTAGCGACATTTTATGTAAAGAACCTGATTGGCAAATTGGTCATTTAGAGACAGTGGCGATTTTACATGAAGGATATCGACAAGAAGTTATAAATAAACAAAATAAATTTTCTAAGGCAAAAGCTGCAATGGAAGGATTTATTAATATAAATCCTCATGACCCTTATGTTTGTAGTAAGTTGGGTGCTTTGTATGTCGAATCTGGGAAAGTTGCCGAAGGTATTGAGTTATTGCAACGCGGGATTGCTTCTAAGCAAGCGAATATAGATTTGATGTACGAATTACATTATCATTTAGGAATTGCTTATACTCGTACTCAAGATATTCGGAAAGCTGTTTCTCATTATCAAGCTGCGATTAAGTTGGTTGTGATGCCTATTTTAAAGTTGGGTGCATACAATAATTTGGGTAATTTGCTTAAAGCTTTAGGTGATTTACGTAGTGCAAAAAGTGCCTATGAAATGACTATTCGTATCGACCCAAATTTTGCAACTGGACATTATAATTTGGGAATGACGCTGAAAGCGATGGGGCTATTTGTAGATGCCATTGCTGCATATCAACATGCGGTACAGTTAAACCCTGATTATGGAGATGCATATCAAAATTTGGGTGTAGTTTGGTTAAAAGTGGGCAATCAAAAAGCCAGTTTAGCTGCTTTTAATAAAGCGATTTCTCTACATGAAAAAAATAACCCTAATGAAGCAATGAGATTACGTCAGGGATTAGAGGAAATGGGTCTTTTATTGTAGTTATGGGTTGAAAATAAATAAAGTGAAACATAGAAATAGAAAGATGCGATGTATCGGGTAAACTTTGCCACGGAGAGAAGTTTGTGGTGAGACAACCCGCTCCGGAGGGTTTCCCCGAACTTTGCTGGAAGAGTAATCTCCCAGCAAGTTGTCTTCTCCGTAGCTTGCTATTCTAAAGAGAAGCCGCTTGTGCGTCTATTCGCAGAGCGATTACCCGGAGGGAAAGGCTTCTTCCGTCCACAAAACTAATCCCTTTGGACACGCTGCACGAGCAGGGGATACTCCCTGTGTCAAGATTTGCGTCTCTACGTTCCTAATTGTTTTTTAAATCTTCGATTTGACAAACTTCTCCAATCTATCCATGCCTTTTTCGATGGTTTCCATGTCAGTAGCGTAGGAAAGACGGATAGTATCATCTGCGCCAAAGGCAATACCGGGAATCGCTGCAACTTGGTATGCTTCGATTAGAGTATCACAGAAGTCTAAAGACTTTAATCCAGTTTTGCTGATGTCGGGGAGGAGATAAAAAGCACCTTCAGGTTTGGGACAACTTAAACCAGGGATAGCATTCAGACGTGCATACATGACCTCACGACGTTTTGCAAAAGCCAGACGCATTTCCTCAACGCAATCCTGGGAACTATCCAAAGCCGCGATCGCACCGTATTGAGCAAAGGTACAGACGTTTGATGTACTATGGCTTTGGATGGTGGTTGCGGCTTTAATTAATTCCAATGGTCCCGCTAAATAACCAATTCGCCATCCTGTCATTGAGTAGCCTTTGGCGAAACCATTACTAATTACAGTACGTTTAAAAATTTCCTCCCCAAAAGTGCCGATGCTGACGTGTTTTGCTCCGTCGTAAAGAATTTTCTCGTAAATTTCGTCGGAAACAACCAAAATATCTTTTTCAACAATGATTTCCGCTAATGCTTTGATTTCATCAGGTGTATACACCATCCCGGTTGGATTTGATGGCGAATTCAAGATAAATAATTTGGTTTTAGGAGTTATCGCTTGGCGTAATTGTGCGGGGGTTATTTTGTATCCCGTTGCCGCATTTGTACTCACAATTACCGACTTCCCACCCGCAAGCGTCACCATTTCTGGATAGCTTAACCAGTAAGGTGCAGGGATGATTACTTCATCACCTACTTCTATTAATGCAAGTATCAAATTATATAGCGAATGCTTACCGCCATTGCTGACGAGAACATTTCCCGCTTTGTAATTCAGACCATTTTCGCGCTGCAATTTTCGCGAAATGGCATCCCGCAAAGCTGGTTCCCCAGATGCAGCACCATATTTAGTCTTACCATCTTCCAAGGCTTTTATAGCTGCGGCTTTTATGTGAGCTGGAGTGTCAAAATCCGGCTCACCAGCACTAAAGCTACAAACATCAATTCCCTCAGCCTTCATAGCCTTAGCTTTCGCGGCGATCGCTAATGTAATTGAAGGCGTTACCTGACTAATTCTTTCTGCCAGTTTCATAAAAAAACCTCACGGGAGCGTATGGATTCCCAGTAGCTTTAGCCCTGGGAGGAAAAGCGACACGGCAGCATCTATTGCCTGCTGTGTCGCAGTGCTGTATAAATTTAATTTTCGCTTTACGATTGATAGTGTAGCGAAACTAAATTGATGTACCTGACCCAAAAGAACCAAATCAGAGAATTGAATAAGTCTGAATTTATGGCTCTGCGTGAACTGTGCCGACTTAGCAAGAATCTCTACAAAGTAGGGTTTTATACTGTGCGGCAATATTTTTTTCAGGAACGTAAACATCTGCGTTATGAGTCTGCCTACCATTGTGCAAAATCAATATTGGTGGATGCAATAACCAAAACTTTGTCCAGATACCTTTTCACGGTCTGCGTTCTAAATTGAAGGCAATGTGTAAAAGATATGGGATAAGATATATCGAATAGGAAGAATCTTACACCAGCAAGGCGCGCGCAATCGATCGTGATAATATACTTGTTTACAACGCCGACAATCCCAAAGAATACAAGCTTTCTGGTAAGCGGATTAAACGAGGATTGTACAAGACAAAGAGTAGACATTTGCTTAATGCGGACTTAAATGCCTCGCTGAATATAGGAATCAAGAGTAAGCACAATGGTTTTACCAGAGTGTCTAGGGCTGCATTGACCCAGCCTAGAAGGATTAATCTTCTTAAATTAGAGAAGTGGAGAGCCACGGCTTTTGCCTCGCTCGCAACAACTTCTTAGAATCCCCTTGCCTTTGGGTAGGAAAGTGTCAACTTCACTATAACTTTTGGCAATTTTTCCACTTACTCCAGCTTATCTTAAACGAATCTTAAAGAGCAAAATAGAAAATTAAGTATCTTTCAACAAAAAATTAAAAGTACCTTAAGACTAACAATAATTTTACTTTTCCAAGAAATAATAATTTTAACTGTTCCGTTGTCGGATGAGTCAGGATAAATCAATGCTTAGAACAAAAGAATAGAATTTATATTGAGTCAATGCCGGAGTTATATACATGGGGAGAACAGCCCCAAATGCCCGAACCATTTTCCAAATTTGCGATCAAACAGCATCCGTTTTGGCAAAATTGGCTGGCAGATCAAAAGAAATCAAAACAAGGTTTTTTGACCTATTTTTCACCACAAAGGCAGTGGGTAAAGGCACAGGATTGGGGTTAGCAATTAGTTACCAAATCATAGTTAATAGAGATAGCGGTGTATTTAAATGTACTTCTAAACTAAATCAAGTTACTGAATTTATCATTGAAATTCCTCTGAAATAACAGCAAATACCCTATTTCTAGATACATCTTTAGACGTATGCCTCTTGGCATAAAAAATATCGTAAAATCCAAATTAGATAAATATTTTTGGATAAATATTTCTTATAAATGCTTGCTACCAAATTTGGTGCAGCATTCTAGCCAAAAAGAGAGGGATTTATGAACTGGGTTAAAGCACTTGCACAAGATGAGTTACCACAAGATGCACGCAAAGTTGTAAAAATTGAACAACGTGCTATTTTACTGGTTCACCATAACAACCAAATTTACGCGATTGAAAATTCCTGCCCTCATCTCAAACTACCCTTGCAGAAAGGTAAAATCACCGATGATGGGGCAATTGTCTGTCCATTTCACCGCAGCGCATTCAACTTAAGCACTGGTAATCCGACAGATTGGACTCCATTTCCCCCCGGAGTTGGTAAGTTGATGGGGATGATTTCTAAAGAAAAAGCCCTATCAGTTTTTTCTACTCGTGTAGAAGAAGGAAGTATCTGGGTAGAAATTTAGTATTTGAATTGCTCACAGTAAAATTATCCCTCCCCATGAATCTGGGGAGGGAATCGAAAAGACAAATGCGATCGCGAAAATCTCAATCGATGGTAACTTAATATCTCAGGCAGTCTCGCCAAATCACAAATAACCAAGCTGGTAAGCAACCCCGGTCTGAAGACACGGGGCTTCAGCCCAGTTCAAAGTAATTAGTCGGAAACAGATTTAACTGTCCTTCGCCACTTGCTACAACGGGGGGAACCCCCGCAACGCAGTGGCTCACCAACTGACAACTAATTCCCGGACTTTCGGGCTGACTTACGGACAACCCCAAAGCTGCAATATTCAACGCAGCGTTAATATCAGCATCATGCTCAAAACCACAATGTCCACACTTAAAAGACTTACCAGAGCGATACGACTTACCTTTGACGGGATGTACATGGTGACACCGCGAACAAGTTTGACTCGTATAAGCTGGTGGAACCAAAACAACGGGTATACCAGCAATATTTGCTTTGTATTGAGTAAATATTCGCAACTGGTAAAAAGCCCAATTATTGGTTCTACGTCGTTCGGTTTTGCTGCGTGGCTTTTGGTTCAGCGACTCTCTGATATTGGTCAAATCTTCAAGTGCAATTGTTGCATTCGCCGATTTAGCATCGGATACAATTTGTTTGGAAATATTGTGATTCAACCACTTTTGAAAGCGTTGTTCTCTCCCGGAAAGCCTTCTCATCAGTCGTCTAGAACTGCGAGTGCGTTTGGATTGAATATTTGCTCTGACCTTGCTATATCGGTCACGAGTGTTTTGAATCTGTTTTCCACTCCAAGATTTACCTGTGGAGGTGGTGGCAATATCGCGTCTACCCAAATCCACCCCGATTACTCTCGGAGTTTTACCCGTTGGGTCGGATGGAATATCGACACAGATGTTAATGTAATAGTCGCCTTTGCGAGACTTGCAAAACGTTGCCGATGTCGGTTTTTGTCCTCTCAACAATGCAATTTGATATCCACCAATCGACATTTTAAACTTGACCCGACCACACATCAAAGTAACACCAACAGTTTGCGACTCTTCAATATACTGAAAAGTCCGCACGTCCAAGCTAATCGACGTTGGTTGAAACTTATGGACTTGTTTAACTGCTTTGGCGTTACCAATCACACGACGGATTGCTTGGCAAACATGGTTTGCTTTCAATCCGGTAGACTCACGAACTGGCTTATAAACTTTGTGATGGAGTTTGGTCGTGTTCCAACATTTTTCGCGTTTTGCAACTTCCAATATCTGGTTACATGCATCGGCAAAGCCTTGCAAAGTGCGGTCTATCTCGACTCGCAACTCTACAGGGACTACTACCTTACATTTAACGGATATTGTTTGCATTTTGTACCTCTAAATACTCATCCCATTATATCAGTAGATACATGCAATTAGCGAATTATTCCGGAAAAACACGGCAGATAAATCTACTCGTGTCGCTTCTACTCCCTGGGCTGAAGCCACAGGGAATCCATACGCTCCCGTGAGGTTTACATGATTGAAGTTGAGCATTTAAGTAAAATATACGGCTCTACCCCAGCTATTACCGACGTGACATTTAATGTCGAAGAGGGGGAAATATTGGGGTTTCTTGGACCCAATGGTGCGGGTAAAACAACTACAATGCGGATATTATCTGGATATTTACCAGCTACCAATGGTACAGCAAAGATTGCGGGTTTTGATGTCCACGAAAATTCCCTCGCTGTACGGCAAAAAATTGGTTATTTGCCAGAAAATCCTCCTTTGTATCCAGAGATGACGGTAGAAGGATTTTTATATTTTGTGGCAAGAATTAAAGGGGTTTCGGCAGGCGATCGCGCCGAAAAAGTTAAAATAGCCTTAGAAAAGTGTAATTTGAGCGATCGTCGTCACACCATTATCCGCAAACTTTCCAAAGGTTACAAACAACGAGTCGGAATAGCCCAAGCGATCGTTCACGATCCCCCAGCAATTATCCTCGATGAACCCACAGTTGGACTCGATCCCAGGCAAATTATTGATGTGCGGAATTTAATCAAAAGTTTGGCAGGAAGCCATACAATCATACTCTCGACGCATATTTTGCCGGAAGTGAGCATGACTTGCGATCGCATTGCAATTATTAACAAAGGTAAAGTTGTTGCTACAAATACCCCAGAAACTCTGATGTCGCAGTTAACAAGCGGTTCTGGGTATGAATTAGAAATTGGTGGAGAAGCAAATCTAGCAAAACAGATGTTGCAGCAATTACCGGATGTGAGTTTGGTAGAATCAATGCCGATGCTGGCAGCAAATGGAATGCCATTGCCACAACATCGCGTTTGTTTGCGGGTTATGACGCAACCGGGAACCGAACCGGGAAGCGAAATTGCAGCGATGTTACTCCAAGCTGACTTTCATTTGTATGAAATGCGTCGCGTTAGCGCTACCCTTGAAGATGTGTTTTTGCAGCTAACTACTGAAGAGAAGAACTTAGAAAGCACAGAACCAACCGAAAGCACGGAACCAGCCGAAATCACAGAAGGAGAAGTCTAATAGATGGGTGTTGTATTTAGTAATATTATTGCCATTTATCGGCGCGAATTGCAAAGCTACTTTGTCTCACCATTAGCTTATGCGATCGCGGGGATTTTTTGGTTTTTGGCGGGATTATTTTTTGTCATAATTTTGCAAGATATTCTTCAATATGTAACTAATTTAGATGTTCAAGGACAGCAATTCCAAGTACCAGTTCCCTCAATTGATGTACCTTACGAGTTTGTGCGGGCTTTTCTGGATAGAATGGGATGGTTACTATTATTTATACTACCAATTTTATCAATGGGTTTGTATGCGGAAGAACGTAAACGCGGCACTTTAGAATTACTCGCTACATCACCAGTTACGAACTGGGCAGTTGCGGTTGGTAAGTTGCTGGGAGTTTTGACATTTTTCACAGCAATGATATTACCAATGATGATATTTGAAGCTATTATTTTAAGTGCAGCTAGTCCGGCAATGCCACCGGGAATAATTTTATTGGGTCATTTTGCATTGATTTTGCTCGCAGGTGCAATTCTATCCATCGGAATGTTTATTTCTTCTTTGACTGATAGCACAATCCTCTCCGCAGTTCTCACATTCGCAGTCATACTATTATTATTATTCATAGATTTAATCGCCAAAAATGTAGGTGGTTTTGTTGGAGATGCACTAGGGTATTTATCACTTTTAAAGCATTACAATAACCTCATTCAAGGCATTTTTGATACAAGCAGCTTTATCTTATTCTTCAGTTACATTGTTTTAGGAATTTTTCTCACAGCACAATCAATTGATGCTTTGCGTTTTCAAAGACAGTAATTATTTATTGGGGATTGGGAATCGGGTATTGGGCATGGGGGATGGGGAATTGGGGATATGAGAAATTAATCAATAAGTATCAATTACCAATGATTAAAAATCAATAATCAATAACTAAATAATGAAAGCAATTAGAAAAAAACAATCTTGGAAATTAATATTTTTGCTAGGTCCATTCCTTGTTACCGCAGGTTTGACTGTCGGATTACTTTCTGGGAAATGGGGAATAACTACACTCGCATTTTTAATCCCAGGAATCGCTATTGTCGCTACTTGGTTAATCTGGCAATTCAAAATTACTAATTGGTGGGGAAAACGTTCTACCCAAGCAGGAACAAATGCCTTATTGTCAACATTAGCAGTATTAGTCATATTGGGCTTAATTAACTTTTTGGGAAGTCGCTATCACTTGCGAACAGATTTAACCGAAACCAAATTGTTTAGTCTTGCACCTCAGACACAGGAATTACTGAGGCAATTATCCCAACCCGTCAAAGTATCAGTATTTGATGTTAATCAAAATCTTCAAGATAGGGATTTATTAGAAAATTACCGTCGTCAAAGTGATAAATTTCAATTTCAATATATCGATCCGCAAATTGGATACGGACTTGCAAAACAATTTGGTGTCAAGGAACCAGGCGAAGTTTACTTAGAGTACAACAAAGAACGTAAACTAGTACAAGTAATTAATCAAAGCGATCGCCTTTCAGAAATTCGTCTCACCAACCGCTTACAGCAAATTGTCTCTGGCAAAGCAACCAAAGCTTATTTCCTCCAAGGACATGGTGAATATCAACTTACAGCAGGTGAAAACGCTATCTCGCAAGCTGTGCAAACACTAAACGAAAAAAACTTCATTACAGAACCACTAAATATCGCGGAAACAGGCAAAATTCCCGCAGATGCAAATGTCATCATCGTTGCCAGTGCAAAACGCTCACTCTTCGATACTGAGGTCAAATTACTACAAGACTACCTTAACCGTGGTGGTAACGCTTTACTAATGATAGACCCCGACACCGAGCCAAAGCTCGACCCCTTACTTAATGAATGGGGTGTCAAACTAGACAATAACTTGGCAGTAGATGCTACAGGAAACGAAACACTAGGTCCAGCTGTCCCCATTGTTACTCAATACGGCAATCACCCTATTACCAAAAATTTTGGTAATGGCACCTCTTTTTATCGTCTTGCTCGTCCAATCGAAATAATCCCAGTTAATGGTGTCCAAGCGACTCCATTGCTGCTCACAAAACCTTTCCCCAACTCTTGGGCTGAAAGCGACAAAAAAAGTGAGAAACTGGAATTTAATGAGGGAAAAGACCGCAAAGGACCTTTAACTTTAGGTGTTGCCCTTACCAGAAAGGTAAGTACTACACCAACACCAACGACTAACAAAGAATCACGTTTAGTGGTAATCGGAAATTCTCACTTTGCTACCGATGGATTATTTCAGCAGCAACTCAACGGAGATGTATTTCTTAACTCTGTAACCTGGTTAAGTCAGCAAGATGGACAACCTCTTTCAATTCGACCAAAAGAACCAAAAAACCGTCGAATTAATCTATCGGCAGCACAAACCAACCTTCTACGACTCTCATCGTTATTAGTACTACCTTTTCTTGGCTTTCTCAGCGCAGGTTTACTTTGGTGGCAGAGGAGATAGAAATGAAACTGCAACGAACTACTTTAATTTTGATGCTGCTTGCGTTGGGTTTGGGTGGGATTGTTTATTTTGTTGAAATTCGAGGTGGGATACAAAGTCAGGAGTCACAAGGGAACAAACCGCAAATTTTTTCCTTTGCTGCTGATGATGTGCGATCGCTCAACATCAAGACTAATAATCTTAATATTACTATCGATCGCAACACTAACCCCAACCCGCCAAAATGGTTGTTAAAGTCACCTGTATCTGTACCCGCAAGCGATGCATCTGTATCTTTTTTGATGGATTTGTTAGTCAAAGGAACAAGCGATCGCATTATCAATGCTTCGAGTAATCAATTAAATGAGTTTGGATTAAACCAACCACAAGCAACTATTGAGGTTAAACTTAAAAACCAGAAAACTCATAGTTTAATTTTGGGAAAATCTGACTTTAATGACCGTTTTTTATATGCTCAAGCTAATCCTGGGAATAAACGCGATCGTAAAAATGAGGTACTGTTAGTATCCAAAGAGTTTGTGAATGCAGTTAATCGTGAGTTATCAGAGTGGCAACAAACAGCAGATAATCAGCTTCAAAATTCTACCCCATTACCTTTACCAACTTTCACTCCACCAACTAAGGTATCTCCTTAAAAATTTTAATTTTTTTTTTAGACGAGTCTCTACGCGATTAAATTGCTTTATTCTTCATTAATATTCATCTTGGAAGAACTATGAAAAGATAAACTTAATGATTCGACCATCTTTTCTTTAAAATATTCATTATTATCTATAAGTTTTGCATTTGGTAAAGAAAGGAGCAAGTCTATAATGGCTTTATTTTTTTTATGAAACTTTAATAATTCTAAATAGGCAAGCGGTACAATTAAAGGCCATACAATAGTTGCAATAACTAAAATGACGCTAGAAATCCAGCGTGTTTGCAAACTCATTCCGCGATCGCTTATAAAAAAAAATAACCATTCCCGAAAGAATAAGCCAGCTAATAGAATATAAAAACACAGAAATAAATAAATCATAGTTAAAAATACTAAGATAATTGAACTGCGGCAGAAGCAGCACCAATTGCATTATTCACCCATTTGTTTACGATACAGGCTTAAAACTCAAAAACTCGGATTAGGTTTCAGAATATTACTAAGAATAAGTATACCCCTCTGGGATAGAGACGTAGAGCAAAGCTCGTGCCACTTTCTTAGTGGTTTTTGTAAGTAGCAAGCTAAGTGAAGAAAGGTATCCTTTTGAACTTACCTTAATGCCAAAGGCATATCGCATCAGCATACTAAATGATTCTGTGGGAATGCTTGTGGCAAAAGTTTATCGCAAAAATAACCCTAGATTTGCAATACCCTTCACCTTACATGGAAAGAATCATAGTTTTCATGTTCTATGGAATACATCAGGTATTTGATAATATTCTAATTGAACCATCGAAATAAAAAAGGTATTAAGGCTGTAATCTCTATCTTATTGTAAACCTATTTATTAAAAATAAGCATTAGTTAATTCTACTAGATTTATTCTACGTAAAAATTGACATAACTTACCAAATATATAGTAAAAATAATTACTTTCACTGAGTTTTATTTTGTATTGAATTGGGGTTTTATGATAATTTTAAGTAAATCTGACTAAGACTTACTGGTTAATGTTTCATCAGCCTATCTAAGTGTGTATTTGTAACATCCACACTTTTAACTTACGAGTAAATACGCGCAATAAATATTGACAAAATGTCTATATACTTAAAAAATTTTCAGAAATACAACATCATTTCATGACAAATCCAACTGCGATTTTACTAATTTCTTGTCCCGACCAAAAAGGTTTGGTTGCAAAAATAGCCAATTTTATCTACTCGAATGGAGGTAACATAATTCATGCCGACCAACACACCGATTTTGCTGCTGGATTATTTTTAACCCGTCTAGAATGGCAACTAGAGGGGTTTAATTTACCCCGTGATTTGATTGCACCTGCATTTAATGCAATTGCACAACCACTTAAAGCGAAATGGGAACTACATTTTTCTGATGCTGTGCCACGAATCGCTATTTGGGTAAGTAAGCAAGACCATTGTTTATATGATTTAATTTGGCGATATCGAGCAGGAGAGTTTGCAGCTGAAATTCCCCTTATTATTAGCAATCATCCTAATTTAAAATTTGTGGCAGAGCAATTTGGTATTAATTATCATCATATTCCTGTTACAAAAGATAATAAAATCGAACAAGAAGCCAAGCAACTCGAAGTACTGCGGGAATACAACATTGACTTAGTAGTCTTGGCAAAGTATATGCAGATTTTGAGTGCAGATTTTGTCACTAAGTTCCCGCAAGTAATTAATATTCATCATTCATTTTTACCAGCATTTGTCGGTGCAAACCCCTATCACAAAGCTTTTGAACGGGGTGTAAAAATTATTGGAGCGACAGCGCATTATGTTACATCCGATTTAGATGCGGGACCAATTATAGAACAGGATGTAGTCCGAGTTAGCCACCGCGATGAAATTGAAGATTTGATTAGAAAAGGTAAGGATTTAGAGCGGGTTGTGCTGGCAAGGGCAGTGCGATCGCACCTCCGAAGTCGTGTATTGGTGTATGGAAATCGTACAGTGGTGTTTGAGTAATCCTCAGTTCTAATTTAAAGATTTAAGCAGCAAAATCACCGCATAATTAAGAAAGATGAAGATGCAATAATCCAAAATCCAAAATCTAAAACCCAAAATCCAAAATCCAAAATATTGTCAAAGACGTTCCATCGGAACGTCTCTACAAATCCAAAATTCAAAATCCAAAATCCAAAATCTAAAATTCAAAATCTAAAATCCAAATGAGCCAAACTTCTCTAAACTTAGTTGCCATATCTATATTTTTAATAACTATATCAACCCTACTAGGACCATTAATAGAACTATCACCAGCAGTTCCAGCAGTGGCAACATTTATGATACTGGGTATTGCTACCCTCGATAGCTTCGCATTGCAAGGCAAGGGTGGAAATATTTTTGTTGATTGGGTTGCAGGATTTTCACCCACACATCGCGATCGCATTATTCACCACGAAGCGGGACATTTTTTGGTTGCTCACAAATTAGGTATACCCATCGTCGGTTATACACTCAGCGCTTGGCAAGCTTGGAAACAAGGACAACCAGGACAAGGTGGAGTCAGTTTTGATGATGCGGAATTAGCCAAGCAACTTCAGCAAGGTAAAATCACTGCACAAATGTTGGATCGATACTGCACTGTCTGGATGGCAGGTATCGCAGCAGAAAATTTAGTCTACGAAAATGCAGAAGGTGGTGCAGATGACAGAAGTAAACTAGCAGAAGTTTTAAGGAGTTTGGGTTTTGGAGAATCCGCTTTTGAGCAGAAGCAGCGCTTTGCAGCTTTACAAGCAAAAACTATCCTCCAAGAAAATAACCCAGCTTACGAAGCATTAGTTAGTGCAATGCAAAAAAAAGCTCCAGTGGAAGACTGTGTAAAAGCCATAGAATCACCGTAGTTGAGGATTTTTCTAACATCTGTAAAAAATTATCCGGAAGGTTGCTGTGAGTCTCTGTAGTTATGGGTGTTCCCAAAATAAAATCCGATAATTAATCTGGATTGAAAAATGTGGGGATGAAAAAAGTGCATAACTTTGCAAAGTCAGACATATATACATATAGAAGGGGTCAAACCCAACTCCAGCAAACTTACACAGATGAGGTGATATCATGACAAGCTTTACTCAATTCCAAAAACAAAACGACGTTCTTTTTCCTATTCGCAACTGGTTAGAATCGATTGAAGTTAAAAATCCTAAATTAGCCCATTCTTTATGCAAGCTTATTCCTTCCCAATGCCCGTTTGAACGCGATGTAGTAGTACTTGGAAAGAAATTATTCCACATTCCCCCAATGTGTAAATTAAATCCTTTCTACGAACAAGTGGTTGGTTTACGATTCAAAGCTTTGTGCTATCTTGCTGATGTTTGCGGTGAAGATGTAACTGCTTACTGCTAAGTTGTATTTTGAGTATAAGTGATAGCTTATTACCAATTTAATTCAGTTTATTGTTTAGTAGATTCTGTTGCTTATGTCATATATAAACTTTAATCAATAACTCTCAATCTTAACTGACACGATGTATTTGATGATTTCCCAGTCTATCCCGGTACCGGAACATTTAGACATTAAGTTGATTCTATTTACATTAATTTTCAAATTTAAATTTCAGTTTATTTAGAATTAGCTTTTTTGATAGCATTCTCCACAAGCTATAGCTCCATATAAATATTTGAACTAGTTTTTATAGCCTCATATTTTTGTCGATAATAATTTATCGCGTATTAATTTAATTCATCTTTTGCAAGAGAGTCTATCTCATCATCTAAAACTTTATAGACTCCAAGCAGTTAGCTATTAGCTATTTATAAAGTACAAATTTTAATAGTTATTAGTATACAATTTAGTTTTTATCCCTGATTTTTTCACTAAGTTGGGGATATGGCTAATATATACTTTATTTTTAATTTTTATAACTCTAATCAGAGCTTTATAAATCTCATTCAAAAGTATATTTATGCAACAATTCTTAAACGTTTTCCTAAATATTAAATGTGTATAATATTCAATATCTAGCAATGATAATTCTATTGAATTAGATGAATAATTGCTAGCTAAATGGTACAAGTATAACTGGATTGTGATGGTAACTATTGATTCATGAACTATCGTCTGTAAATTAAAAAATCAACATAATTTTAGAGAATTTAAAAATCGATGACAGCACACATACTAGTAGTAGAAGATGAAGTCAAACTTGCTCGCTTTGTAGAATTAGAGCTTGGTTACGAAGGATATAAAGTGACATTAGCCTATGATGGATTAGCTGGATTGACTGCTGCAAAAGAATCACAACCAGACTTACTAATTTTAGATTGGATGTTACCAGGTTTGTCAGGATTGGAGATTTGCCGGAGATTGAGAACGATTGGCGACCCAGTGCCAGTGATATTATTAACAGCAAAGGATGAAGTTAGCGATCGCGTCGCTGGATTAGACGCAGGAGCGGATGATTACGTCCTTAAACCCTTCAGTGTCGAGGAATTATTAATCAGAGTGCGATCGCATTTACGACGTACTCAAGAAGTCGATCCAGATTTGCTCCAATTTGAGGATTTGAGTTTAAACAAACGCACAAAGGCAGTAAAACGAGGTGAAAAAAACATTGATTTGACAGCCAAGGAATTTGATTTGTTGGACTATTTGCTCACACATTCTCGACAAGTAATATCACGCGATCGGATTCTTGAAGCTGTTTGGGGATATGACTTTATGGGAGATTCTAACATTATCGAAGTTTACATTCGTTACTTACGTTTGAAGTTAGAAGCAAACCATGAAAAGCGTCTAATTCAAACTGTCCGAGGAGTTGGTTACGTCCTTCGCGAATAAGTAAAATATCAAAATTATTTTGTATCTACCAATTTCTTATTTCTCTTTTATTTCTCTCTTCCTTGGCGACTTGGCGGTTTATCCTTATACAAAGAATAAATTTAATAAATAGATTTAGTTGAGAAAAGCTGATTTATAAAAGTAATTACTAATGATAAAATTAGAATCAAGCAAGATTACTATAAAATAATCCATCTCAACTCCAAATCCCCATGACCTATCTCGAAACCGCAGCTAACTTTTATAGCGAAGTAGCTCAAACACCAGAAATCGGACTTTGTTGCGTCCAAAGTACACCCCTTCAACTACCAGGATTAAAAATTCCCAGTAAAATGCAGGAAATGAACTACGGTTGCGGTACAACAGTTCATCCAACAGAACTAATTAATCAACCTACTGTCTTATATGTGGGAGTTGGAGGAGGTTTAGAAGCATTACAATTTGCATATTTTTCCCGTCGTCCAAGCGCTACGATCGCAATCGATCCAGTTCCCGAAATGCGCGAAGCTGCCAAAAAGAATCTTGAAATTGCTGCACAAGAAAACCCTTGGTTCAACAGAAGTTTTGTCGAAATTCGTGAAGGTGATGCATTTAATTTACCAGTAGCAGATGCTTCAGTTGATATTGTTGCTCAAAACTGCCTTTTCAATATATTTGAACCCGAAGATTTAACTCGTGCATTAAAAGAAGCATATCGAGTCTTAAAACCAGGTGGACGCTTGCAAATGAGTGACCCAATTTCGACTCGTCCAATGCCGCTACATTTACAACAAAATGAACAATTACGAGCAATGTGTTTATCTGGAGCGCTTACTTATAATCAATATATTCAAAGAATCATTAATGCTGGATTTGGTCAAGTAGAAATTCGTGCCCGTCGTCCCTATCGTCTACTGAATTCGCAGACTTATAAGCTACCGGAAAACTTACTTTTAGAAAGTCTAGATTCCGTATCTTTTAAAGTTCCTATTCCTAGTGATGGAGCTTGTGTCTTCACTGGCAAAACAGCAATTTTTGCAGGCTCAGATGCTTATTTTGATGATGGAGATGGACATATTCTTCAGTCTGGAATTCCATTATCAGTTTGCGATAAAACTGCTGCAAAATTTTCTAAAAACATGTCAGATAAGATTTTCATAACTGATTCAACATGGCATTATGATGGTGGTGGTTGTTGTTAGTTGATTAATCAAAGGCTTAAAGCTGATAATTCAAGCTTTAAATACTTAAAAATACCAATATTTGTATCCATGAAACATTAACTTCTATCATGCAGCAATTAACATTAGTTACCCCATTTGAGAAAAAGATTAACTCTCAATTAAGCAAACAGCAAATTACAGTCTTGCAAATTAACTTAGGCAAACGTTGTAATCTCGCATGCTCTCATTGTCATGTTGAAGCAAGTCCAAAACGAACTGAAGAACTATCACCAGATATTTGCGAACAAATAATTGAACTAATTTACAAATTTCCCCAGCTTCAGATAGTCGATTTGACAGGTGGTGCCCCAGAAATGAATTATGGGTTTAAACCAATAGTAGAAGCTGCGAGGAAAAATAATAAACAGGTAATAGTTAGGTCAAATTTGACAATTTACTTTGAAGTCGGATTTGACTACTTACCCGAATATTTTGCCCAGCATCAAATTAGAGTAGTTGCTTCTTTACCTTGTTACTTAGCAGATAATGTTGATAAAATGCGTGGTAAAGGTGTATTTGATGCATCAGTTCGAGCTTTGCAATGGTTGAATCAACTTGGCTATGGAAACGACCCAAATTTAATTTTAGATTTGGTATATAATCCCCAACTACCTACTAATGATAGTTTCTCACTAACTCCCGATCAATTAAAATTGGAAAGCGATTATAAAAAGTTTTTAAAAACTCATTTCGATATTAATTTTAATCATTTATTCGCAATCACAAACTTACCAGTCGGTAGAACAAAACTTTACTTAGAACGTACAAAACTCCATCTTCCCTATTTACAATTCCTCGAATCACATTTTAATCCCGTCACAGTCGAAGGTTTAATGTGTCGCAATGAACTTTCTATTGATTATTTGGGAAATGTGTACGACTGCGACTTTAACCAGATGATGAACCTACCAGCAAAAACACCCAATGGTGATACTTTAACGATAAAGAAGTTACTTGCATCCGGGAGTTTAGACTTAATTGACAAAGTACAAACTGCTGCATATTGCTATGGTTGTACAGCTGGTAGCGGTTCCAGTTGCGGTGGAGCTTTAGTATAAATTAAAGCATAACAATCATATTTTGCTACCTTAAACTTCCCGCTCAATACATGTATGTGAATTTTTAGTGTCCTCGTTACAAAAACTGTTACGAGCGATCGCACCTCAATGGATCGGCTTACAATCATTTGTAGTTATGCTTCTCACATTACCCCAAAAAACCGTGGATACCTCCCAAAAGCCACGGTTTTTTATTTTTGCAATTTTTTCTTTTGGGTATCAAAAAAAAAACTCGTTACCAAAATTGTTACAGAGTACACTGCCATCTAGAATTGCTTCTATGATGATATGTAGTTAAACTCCTCACACCACACTAAAAGCCGTGAAATCTAATTTCACGGCTTTTTTATATGAGTTCATATATTACGATCGCATGTCTGATTTTATATAAACAAAGCATATATCGCGATTTTCTGATAGTTAAACAACCGTTCACCCAGATTTGTATTGCATCCAAACAAAAAGCTCTTGCTTTATCTTACAGTAAAAAAAACCTGCAACATTTGCAACTTGGGAAACGAATAATAACAGGGATAGTATTAATCCTGGTTGATTTGATTGCTGTCGTAGCGGATGAGTAAGTAAGCGAAAGTAAAATGAGATTGGTTCGACTTTAATCTCTTTGTCACTACGGAAAGCACGAAGGGAGTGAAAGTAAAATGCTCCGCATCCGTAGTTAAAGTGCTGTCGCCAAAATTTAGTCAGGCTTAATTGGTGAGCGTGATAGACCTGAATTTCGGGAACATACACCATTTTATAGCTGTGGTGGAGAAAGCGATCGCAAAATTCTCGATCTTCTCCAGCAGCGAGGGGAAAGTTGGTATCAAACCCACCAAGGGAGTTAAATATTTCTGCTGGTAAAGCGAAGTTATTTGAGGCAAAGAAGTTGGGTTGACTAGAATTGGTGTTGTAGTATTCGTAAAGGTAATCAATTAGGATTTGGCTGGCACTAGAATATAAGTTATCGCTAAGTGCGTTTAATGTTCTTCCACCAATCATTACATTGGGTGTTTTGTCCAAGCTAATTTTTAATTTTGTCAGATATTCGGGTGCGATCGTACAATCATCGTCGGTGAAAACTAAGTATTTACCCTGTGCAGATTTTGCACCTCTATTCCTAGCAGAAGCAGGACCAGAATTTGCTTGACGAATGATGGTTAGGTTGATTTGAGTTGTGAATATAGCAACAACATCATCAAGTGGTTGGCTGCTACCATCATCGACTACAATCACTTCAAAATCATCATGCGGATACTCAAGCCGAGTTAAGGATTGAATGCATTTAGTCAATCTTTCGGGACGATTGTAAGTAGGAATTATTATTGAAAATAAAGGCTTTTTCATTAGTCTGTGTAGATAAATTTTTGTTATGTAATATTATTATTCAAATCTTGAAGTTGATTTTTATCATCCGAATCTAAATTTTTAGTAAATAGTAGATTATTAGTTAAACTCATCAATATCAATGTTCCCAGGAGAATGAATTGACCAAGTGCTATTTCTTTTGGTAGCCAAACAAACATACTAGCACTGATAGATAATCCCAAAATAATTATAATTATATAAACAAGAGTTTTATAGCTATATAAATTAATATTCTTTATTACCAAAAACAAAGGGATTAAAAATTGAATATCATTATATGGATAACGTGGGGCTGGAATCCAAAAATCTCCGATTAGAATCATTAAAGTACCAACTAGAAAAAGAACGTCCCAATTATTTCTATAGATTTTACTGTGATATTTTGAAAAAGCAGCTATTGAATATATCAACAAAATCACACCACAAATAAATATTAAAATGTTACCACTCACCATAAAACCTAAAATACTTTTTAAAACTTGTTGCATTGACGTATTTTCAGAAGGAACTAGTCCTTGATATTCAAAATCCATACCTTCAACTACTTTTGGGATAACAAAATTTTGTAGTTTATTTGTATAAGATATGCTTGCTCCTACATCAGCCTTGATTTTAGCGATCGCACTCATAGCAGAGAAATAACTTACCCATGCTTTTTGTCCCGCAAGAACAAAAAAAGCTAGCGAACTTAGGCAAAATCCAAATAATGTTGCCCCCATAAGTTTAAACTTTTTAAAAATAATCATTGGTAAAATTAGAACAATGATTGGAGGTCTAAGATTAATTGTTAAACCGATTAATGCTCCTGCTATAAACTCT
Organism: Calothrix sp. CSU_2_0; assembly: GCA_012034595.1. Taxonomy (GTDB): domain Bacteria; phylum Cyanobacteriota; class Cyanobacteriia; order Cyanobacteriales; family Nostocaceae; genus Brunnivagina. The sequence continues at coordinate 21,223 of JAAUPE010000089.1, forward strand.
TTAAATTTTATTTTACCTTTGAGAATAAAATATGCTAGTGAAATCAAAAACACATAATATACATACATTTGCCCAACATATACATGGAGTTTCCAAAAAGAATGGGCAGAGAGAAATGTTAGTGCAATAATCCAAAAAGCTTTAATATTTAACCCTGAATTTTCATTGCGATCGCTATTTTTTATTAATAATAAACAAGAACCAAGAAAAGCACCCCATTGTAAGCAAAACCAAATTATTCTTTGGGTAAAATAGGGTAAATTTATAAAAGGTTTATGCAAGATTAAGATACTTGGTGGAACGGTGAGTTTAGTAAAAGGAAGTTTATAATCGTCTGAGGGATCGAGAAATTTTTCATCTTCTCCAGGAGTCCATTTATAAAAATAAGGGTCAAAACCTTTGTTTAATAATCTCGTCCCTACAACCCGATTTCTTAAATCTACACCTCCATATTTAACTGTGTTACTCAAGTCTCTAAAAAACCCTAAAGTACTAATAATAATTGCAAATATTAAGATTATATTTAAAATTTTGTTGAATACTTTTTGGTTATATTTATACATAATTATCTCCAAGTCTGAGTGAAAGCTCTATTTTTTTGTGAGAAAGTTAAATATTTGTATTTTTTAATTTTAATAGCTTTTGGTGATGAATTTACCTATGATTGAAGTAAAGGGATGAACAAGGTAACGATATACTTTAACCAACAGTTTCATTTTGTAAGATTTAGCGACCACAGTAAATGATTGCTTTTCTGCTTGTGGATTACGAAGTGCAACAGGAATCTTAGCTGTATCACTTTCTTGTATTCTATTTTCTAAATCAGTCGCTAGGGAATTAAAACCTAACTTATTTGCCATTTCAATCATCATTATTTGAGAATGGTGGCTGTAAAAATCTTGCTTGACTGAAGCACAATAAATTAAACCATAATCTAAATACTCCTCTAATTCATTTGCCAAACGCATTAGAAGTACATTACGTTCAAATTGAGTCAGGTTATCCAAATGATTATAGCTATGTAAAATTGTATTTTGATTCCAAGATAAACCGAAGTATTTAGCAATATATTCTTCCATTTCTTGACCTAAAAAATGTTTGACTGTTTCCCGTCTAAAATGAGAAATACCTCTTTTTTTGCCATCTCCAAAATCTCCATATTCATAGGCAGCATGAACCAAACCTGCTGCGACAACTTCCGTCGGTGCGTGCAAGGAAGCTAAAATACTAGCTGTACCAACTAAATGAGCGATAAAGCTTTTTCCAGAAGAACGAAAGCAACTGACGAAAAGTTGCATTGCTAAATTATAAGCATTAAGAACGCATGTCAGGTCTTCATTTGAGTAACCCTCAAAACGCATCTGGTTATAGAGTTGAATGTTTGTTTGTGCAAAGTTGTGCATGGCTCTATTAATCTGGTAGTTACTTTTAAGTTTGCCTAAATTTGCCGGAAATTAAGGGTTTTTAGTTTTTGATTGCGACCGAGCCAAATTAATTATACCCAATAAATCTTTAAATAATTCTGGTGAAAATAATCTAATAATTAACCCATAAATAATTATTCCAATCAGTATACAAATCACTAATAAAGCTTGTAAACTGACTATATTGGTCAGAACTGTCTTAGTTCCTAAAATTGCAGCGACCATTACCAATGAGCCAAAAAGTGGAACCAAGAACAGTCGCAAGTATGTTAGAAAAGGAACTTTAATTAAACGATTAGCTGCTCCTTGAGCGATAGGAAAAACTAAATATCCCCTAATTACATAAGCTGAGGCAACTGCCACAATTCCCCATCTGACTACCAATGTAAAACTAATCAAATTTAGGACTACATTCAGCAAACCAATCCAGACTGACCAAGATGGTTTACCCATTGCAATAAAAAGCGAATTTCTAAAAAAATTAACCGATTTAAATATTCCTGAAAAAGCTAAAATTTGGAGTACAGGAATAGAAGGTATCCACTGTTTACCAAACAACAAAACTACTAATTCTGGAGCAAGAGTAGCTACACCCAAAAAAACCGGGAAAGATATCAAACTGGTGAATTGGGTAGCAGTATAAAACGCTTGACGAAGCTTTTCCAGTTCGATTTGCAGCCGTGAAAATGTGGGTAATGCAACTTGATTTGCTGTACTTATGAGTAATTGTGTCATGACCCCTAAAATCCGATAGGAAATGGCATAATATCCCAAAGCAACAGTACCAAGAAAATAGCCAATTAGAAAATCATCAGCCCTTGTATTCAGGAAACTTAAAAAATTAAATCCTAATATATTAATTCCGAAGCTAAACATTTCCCCGAAATAGTGACGAGAAAACCTAAATTTAGGTCGCCATTCACTTGCATACCACAGTAACAAAGCTCCCACAACTTCCTGTGCTATTTGTTGGCAAACCAAGCTCCAAACACCGAAATTGCTCAATGCCATGCTGATACCAACACAACCACCGACGAAAGTTCCTGCCAAAGAACGAATTGCGATCGCTTTAAATTTGAGATCGCGTTCGAGTAGTGCTTGTTGAATGTTACTGGCAGAATTAATCAAGAAAAGTACGGAAAATCCCCGCAAAATTGGCGCTAATTCTGGTTGTTTAAATAAACTAGCAATTCCAACAGCCCCAGTCCAACTTATTACCGTTAACAAGATACCAATTGCGAGATTAGTCCAAAAAGCAGTATCTATCTTTTCCGGCTTTAACTCTTGCGTTTGAATCAAAGCTTGGGCAAATCCTTGATTGAGAAAAGTTTGCATCAAAGCTAAGAAAATATTCGCTAAAGCCACAAGTCCAAAAGCATCAGGTGCGAGTAACCGAGCTAAGACAAAAAAGACTACTAACGAAATTACCTGACTTCCCCAATTTTGAATCACCGACCATAATATGCCTTTGATGGCTTTTTCTTTAATGCTCATCTGGTAGTTTTCTGACTTGTAACCATCCCCGTTGGTACTGATGGATATTGATACTTGGCTCGTAGTTGTTGATAAATTCGTAAAAAGTTCTCTGTGCGGTTGTTTTCGCTAAAATACGTCAATGCACGCTGATTTCCCGCTTGTCCCATTTGTTCGGCTAAGTCTCGATTTCCTAATAGTTTCCCCAAGGCTGAACTTAAAGCCTTAATATCGTGAGGTTGCACCAAAAAACCCGTCTTCCCCTGGTCAATTATCTCCGGTTGTGCGCCAACTTCACAAGCAATAACCGCAGTTCCTCGCATCATTGCCTCTGTGGTGACATTCCCAAAAGGTTCTTCCCAAAGCGAAGGTACAACCTGTACCCAAGCTGAATCAAAATGTGTTTCCATTTCCTCACGGGAAATATGACCCAACCAAGTGATGTTTTCAGCTATACCAAGTTGTGCGGCTAAAGTTCGTAAAGCATTTTCCTCCACACCTTGCCCGGCAATTAATAAACGAGCATTGGGTACTTGTGTCACGACTGGGGCAAATCCCCGCAACAGGAAATCCACACCTTTTTCAGCCACCAGTCTCCCAGCAAAAGCAACCGTCGGTGGTTCCGTTAGAGATGGACGCAGCGATCGCACTGGGACACCGTTATGAACAACCTCAACAGGTGAAATTCCCGCAGCTTCTAAATTCATTTTCATCCGATGACTGAGGGCAACCACTAAATCGAATGCATCACGCCATTGTAACCAAAGTTGACGTTGCAGCATTAATACAGCCCAGGATTGGGGAGTGAGGCAATGGCGCTGTAAACAAGCCATCCCCGCAGAATCTCGACAAGGACTACCATCAGGAAGGGTTTTTGTGCCTAAAGGGCAAATTGCTTTATATACAGCCGTTTGGTACAAACAAGGAAATGGTCTGAGCAGGGGAAGGATAAGCGGTGAAAGCTGCCACATGAACATTCGCACATGAACAACATCAGGCTGAAATTCCTGTAAAATCCGACGCAGGTTAATATAGGCAGAAAAATTAGCGCTCTGGGATAGAACTTGCAGATGCTTGGTAGTGCCAAAGCAGTTGTAATCAGACAATAACTCGCTATTGGCAACCATCAAAGCCCTACTAGAAAAAAGCCGAACATCATGACCGCGATCGCGTAAATCTTGACGCAAAGCTAGCATTTGTAACTCTGCTCCCCCAGTCGCAGTACCATAATCATGAATGAGCAAAATTTTCATCTGGCTAGCCTTCAAATTTGAGGAACTGCTGCCTGTGACTGTTCTTGCGAAAAATCTACCACTTGATTCGCTTGTGGTTGTAGGTGATTTTTGGCATAACTTGTAGTTAGGTAATGATTGAGTCGTTTTTCTAGCGGTGCGAAAATACCGTACATCAAAACCTTATCAACAAATTTATTCCTAATTCCCAAGGTGAAACGTCGGATAATTGGGAAGAGAATAGTATTCCTACGTCTCCATCCCAGAGCTTTATACTTTTGTTTAAAATATGCATTCTCTGCTAGTTGCCATTTTTCCCGCAACCTATTTAAACTTTCTAGTTCCCAAGCATTGCTCCAACGCAACATATAAAAATGTAAGTCTGTCCATTCCAAAGGAGGTCCCGGTACATAAGTGATAACACTATCCGGCTCAAAATAAACCGTTCCCCCAGCTTGAATCACACCCATACAAAAGTCCAAATGCTCTTTTGTATTCAAAAAGCCTCATCAAAATAACCCACTCGCTCGAAAATTTCGGTACGCGCCAACATACAATGGAACTCGCATAACTCAGTTTGCGATCGCGACATTTTTGGACGCACATCTGCAACCTGATGACCTTGCTTGTACATTTTTTCCCGCAATCGTCGTCTACCTGTGGCATCAACAATCACGCGGGTTTCCCCACCTGCACAATGAACTACCTGATGCACGGGTTCTTCGTGGCACATCAAGGGACCAACTACCGTCGCGTTTGTGGTTTCAGCGCAATCAATCAAAGCTTCTAACCAACCCGGTGAAACAATCACGTCGTTATCTAAAAAGACGACATACTTAGTTTTCACCTCAGCTAAACCCAGGTTCCTGGCACGGTTTGGGGAAAGGTAGTAATCTGTGCGAATCAGCTGAAAGCCTTTTTCCTGGGATTTACTTTTGAGATAATCCCCCACTTTCGTTGGTGAATTCCCATCTACATAAACTAACTCAAACGGAAGTTCCGTGTATTGAAATATACTTTCTAATGATTGACGAGTATAGCTGAAACGTTCCCGTGGTGATACAACAATTGTGACTTGAGAGGTTTGCATAAGTTATAGTTTTTCCTCAATTTATATCAGTAATTTTTTACTTAAGAGAACTCAGAACTCAGAATTCAGAACTCAGAATGCTCTATAAATAAATTTAGGAGATTGTAACAATTCTGGATGCTGAATTCTGGATTCTTTATTCAATGACTAATCCCTGGAATATATCTCAAATTAGGCATTTGTCCCTAAAGGCGATCGCTCTTCTTGAGTTTCTTTGCCATCTGACCATTCCTGTTTGCTAAACTCTTCGTGGTAAGACCTTTCAGTATTTACATCCCACAAATCATGCTTCTCTCCCAAAACATTTTTTGCTGCCAATAATCCCGTCAGCATAGAATGGTCTTGGTTATTGTATCTGTGCATACCATTACGACCAATAGTTTGCAGATTTTCCATTGATTCCAAAAAGTTTTGAATCACCTTTAGATGCTTACGGTAATCGCGATCGTATACAGGATATGCTTTAGGTTGACGAATCACAGTTCCGTCTTCAAACTGACAACCCTTGGCAAGTTCAAGTTTACTAAGTTCAGATTTTGCCAACTCAATTAGTTTTTCATCTGACATCTGCCATAACCCATCTCCAGCAGTACAAAAATATTCCATTCCTAAACAAGTCTTACTTGAATCAGGAACCATTGCCGGACTCCAATTCTTAAAGTTCTGAATCCGTCCAACTTTCACTTCCGGGCTGTGAATATAAATCCAGTTGTCGGGGAAAAGTTCAGCTTTATCTATCACCAATGCCACAATCAAAAAGTCTCGATATTTGAGTTGACGTGCAGCTTCGAGAACTTCATCTGGTGGCTGTGGTTTCATCCGTTGCACTAGTGCAGTTACAGGCATACTGGAGATAAAATTATCACCCTCCAGTTGTATTAGATTCTCTCCACGCTGGGCAATTACTTTAGTAATCCGCTTTCCTTGACGCTCGATACTGAGTACTTTTGTCTCCATCAGTACTTCTCCACCCAATGTATCGATTTTTTCCGCAAACCGTTCCCACATCATTCCCGGTCCCAAAAGCGGATATTCAAATTCCTTAATTAAGGTTTTGGTGTCGTTGCTGCCAAACAAAGCATTGAGAACTGCGGTTTTAATCGAAAGACCTTTGATACGTTGTGCTGCCCATTCCGCTTGGATTTGATTGCAGGGAATCCCCCAAACCTTCTCGGTATAGGTTTTAAAAAATGTTTTATAAAGCCTTTCCCCAAAACGATTTGTCACCCATTGTTCTAAATTGTCTTCGACAGGAAGAGGTTGCCATTTACTTTTGAAATAGCTCAACACAATTAAGAAGCTTTCCCAAATCCCCAGCTTGAAGAGAGTGTCAAATACGCTTAAAGGATATTGGAAGAAAGTACCTCGGTAGTATATTCTTGATAAGCGTGGAACTTTGATAAATTCTCCACCTAAAACTTCGTACCAAAGTTTCTGTACTTCCGCAACTTTTGTAAAAAAACGATGTCCACCAATATCAAAACGATAGCCTTTGTAGGTTTCTGTGCGGGAAATTCCACCTACTTTATCGGCTTTTTCTAAAACGATTGGCTTGATGTTTTGTTTCGCAAGTTCATAAGCGGCAGTCAGTCCAGCTGGACCACCCCCAATAATAATAACTGGTTTATTTTGCATTGCAATAAAGTTAGGTTTTGGATTGTTCTTTTGGATTTTTCTTTTGGTAAATACTGAGAATGAAAGTTAAAATAATGAGTCTATTCTCATGTATTAGATAAAGCCTATTGTTGCTCTATCTGTTGAGGATAGAAGCAACCGCAGCCAAAAAGCCAAAAGATGTAAGGATGAGAGTTTTGAAAGTTTGATTCAGCGCTGCCAAAAAATTAACAGCACTATTTACTGCTGGATATGCTGGGTGTATCAGTTTTCAGTGAAACCTCCTCTAACTTGAGAGATGTAGTTTCTTGCAAAGATTTTGGGATTACGACGACCCTGCGGGTAGCCGGAGCGTCTACCTGAGATTGCAATGACCCAACAGAATAATCAAAAACTCCAGGTTCCGAAATGGACGAGGTTGAAAACCAACGCACTAAAAAAAACTTACTACTCGCGATCGCAAATGCAATTCCACCATAAAGGTAGTAAAACCAATGCCAAGGAATAACACCCAGAGCGAAATAAAAACCACGCTTTTTTAGAAAGAAAAGATATACAGAATAATTAATCGCCAAAAGCATCAAGCTGAAAACTGCTGCAAGTAAAACTAATTCTTTCGACCACCACACACCGAGTAAACAAGCCAATAAAGCAAACACTAGCATCACGCTCAAACGGCTCAAAAAACCCAAATTTAGATCGTTTTGCAAATTAGACTTGGGATTAGACAAAATTAGTTCTGTCCAAGGAACCGCTCGGTCAAATATTTCTGCCTTTAGAAGTGATACTAATTTCCAATGTTTTAAATGCTTGACTTGCACATCCTTACACAATCGAATCCGGTATCCAGCCTGTTTAATTCGATAACCGAACTCAATATCTTCAATGCAAGGTCTGCGGTAGCTTTCGTCAAAACCTCCCAAAGATAGAAAAACATCCCGCCGAATAGCTCCACAAGCACCCCAAAAGGTAAACGCTTCCGTACCACCATTTTGATGATTAAAGTGATGAAAGAGGTTTTTGTACTGTGACAGAAAATTAGGTGCAAACGGAGTATCATCATAGGAACCAATAATTGCAGCTATATCTGGTTCGCTTGCAAATGCATCTATCACTAGACGTAGAGTTTCGGTGTTAACAGTGACATCTGCATCAATGAACAAAAGAATCTCCCCATTTGCTGCACGAGCACCATAATTTCTTGCTCTTGCTGGTCCTCCATTCTTGGCTAGTTTTATTACTCTGACATTAAACTCTCCTGCTATTTGATTAGATTGCTCGTCTTCCCCATCAACGACGACAATTATCTCGATTGTTTCCGGCAAGCATTTAGATAAACTTAATAAACAACTGCGGAAACTACTGCCTCCTTTGTACACGGGAACAATTATTGAGATATTTGCCGTATTAATGCGGGGTAATTTAGTCGGACTCAAATTTGTCATAAGTATTTAACAGTAATTTGCAACTAAACCATGTCTACTTTGATACTTGTAGTATTTAAAAACAGTGGGTGCATTCCAGTTTTTATTTAGCAACTAGAGAATAAAAATTTAATTCCCGTAGATATGGATAATTTGACAGTTAGTAGTTTTGACCCACTCGAAAAAGTGGAATGCTCCGGATAATTTGTTTGTACATTGCGTAAGTCCTAACTAACCCGTGGGGTAAATGCAAAGTAGTTTAGCAATTAGGGACTTCCGGGAAAATAAAATACAATTTTGTGCGGTGTGGAATGCTACGACATGCTTGTTGCATCACACACCAACATCACACACCAATGATAATTGTGTTTGCTCGATTGGTACATTATCAACAAGCAAATCCCTTATTGTTGCTAAATATTAAATGTACTGATGAAATTATATGTGTAAATTTACTGCCTAAATCAAATCTAAATTCTCAAACAGCTTGTTTTTCGTCAAAATTAACGTAAAGTTCATAATAGCCGGATTTTATATAAAGTAATAATCAAACACTATACAAATCCTTAATTATATGCATTACTATATTTGGTCGTTTTAATACATTAAAACAACACAAATTTGGATTTACGAGCAACCAACCTCTTGATGAACTTATAAAAGAAAATATTGAAAGCAGTTAAAACTGCTCGTGTCGTTTTTCCTCCCTGCTTGTTTATAGACAGGGCTTCTAAACTCCCGTGAGGTTTACATGAATCACGATCGCGTATGTGCTGATAAGTCAGTTCACGCTCAAGAAATGTGTAAATTAAGCATTGACAAAAAATATCACTAAAAAATCAAGATTTATTCAAGTTATCGGTGATACATTTTTGATGTATAAAAAAAATGAATAAATTCATCACCCAGGACAGGTAATGTTAGTATTAACCACGTTACTTTCTACCCGTCAGGAGAAACCATGAGTAATTTACTTCGTAATTTATTAGTTGGTGCAGGTGTTGCTGCTGTAGGTGCAATTGGTACTAAAACAGCAGTAGATTATTTTAAGAATCGTGGTGAAGAAGAGGTAGTTGACGAAAGCCAAGGTGATGCAGAACCATCATCAGCCGATGAAGTTGCTTACGCGACTGTAGAACCATCTTCCGTACAATCATTTTTAGATGGAAGTTTTGGTGATGCAGGCAGGTATGTACCGAACCGTCCACCGAAAATTTTTGACTATCAAGGTCAGCAATATATGGTGATTTGGGCTTTTGATAACAAACAACAAAAAAATCAAATGATGGCGTTTCAGTATACAGATGGGGGACGTAAAATGGTTGCCAGTGTGGGGTATACAGGAGATAAAACTGATTACAATGTCAATTTGGCAGGTACTCCCTTTGCGGTTGATGTCAACGGAGAGTTATTAACATCCGGTCAATCTCAAGCTGCTGGTGCAAATGATGTTGATTTTGTACTTGCTTAGTTATATGTAAGAAGGCAGAAGTCAGAAGATGTTACCCTAAGTTAGCCGAAGGGCTGAAGGCAGAAGTCAGAAGATATATTAACTGTGTAACAAGCTTTTTGCTGCTTTGATTTTTCTGCTTTGATTTTGCGACTTTGAATATGGGCAACTTATTTCTGCCAAGTTGTCAACATTACCTTTTTGCATATTGCTAATCAAGGGTGAGACTGCTTTATAGTCTTATCCTTGATTGTTATTAATCCTTTTAGGAAAACTAGATTTGCGTTATGCGATCGCTTATGTGATTACCGAGATATAAGCCTTGTCTACCACTACTCTTAAGATACAAGGTTGGGTTGCGCTGTCCGTACAACTCAACCTAGAGAATATATCTTTTCAAAAACTCCAGATTTCAACATGGATGAGATTTGACGAACCCCGCCTTATAAAGGCGAGGATTCTGTTCTAAGTAAATTGGATTGGGTTACAATGGTACGGTGAACCCGCCTACTAATATCCCAAATCCGCAACCTGACTGGGGTCGTCAAAGTCCCCTTACCGAGTTCAGCCAAATCAATGTTTAGTGTTCTCGCTACTTTGCGAAGTATATTGGCACAGCCGTTTAAA
>JAAUPE010000272.1 GCA_012034595.1 Calothrix sp. CSU_2_0
TGTAAATTTCCATCAACTTTTTGTTGTTTTACAAGCTTTTGTACTAAACTTTTTGATACAGAAAATATATTAGCTACTTTCCTGATTGAAATGTTTTTCTGAATATGCGCCGCAACTATTTTTTCTCGAAGATCGATAGAGTATGACTTCATTTAAAAGTATTTGTATTTTAATCTAGTGTACCTCATTACAGACGGAAGTGCTGTAAAGCTTTGTTTCAACATTATTTCGGGTTTAGTTTCCACAATGGTTTTGAATTCTGATAATAATGACCCAATGATTTTTGCATTTGCGATTGGTATTCTTGCTCCGATTTTATCTGTAGTTTTAGCAGCAGGTGGGGGAATGGCTGTTTTTAGAAGTTTTTCAAGTATTGCGAGTTTTGGTGTTTCTACTTTCGTTCAAAGAATGGTTAATAAAATTTAACTATGACATCAGAATCGACCAAAAATAAACGGCTGAGATTTTTAAATCGTGCTTCTAAAAATTTCTCAACTGGAGATACTTTAGCATTATTTGCCGTTGGCACTTTTGGATTACATATTATTACGTTTTTTCTCCTTGTATTAATCTACGGTTCCTACTCACAATTAAATAAGAAAGCACCTCCAACTTTAGTGCAATTAGAAACAGGTTCCGCGATAAAAGTTGCACCATTAGGAAATCGCGATCGCACTTCCCCAGTTATCTCCCGCTTTGTTTCCGACACCATGACTTTAATGATGAATTGGTCAGGATATTTACCACCTACCACAGTCGAAGAAAGCGCAAAACCCAAAACCGATATAGGAATCAATATTGGAGAACGAAGATTGAGGGGAAATAAAGTTACATCAGGGGCATGGCAAGCATCTCACGCATTATCAGAGGATTTTCGCAAAGAATTTTTAAAAATGTTAGCTTCGATGACACCACCAGGAGTTTTTAAAGGTTCGACTCAAGTTGTTTTGGTTCCACTTTCAATTCAATCACCGATAAAAATTGAAGAGGGGAAATGGAAAGTCAAAATGATTGCGAATCTGACTATTTTTGACAGAGGAAATAATTTAGGGGAAGTGATTCCGTTTAATAAAGAAATATTTTTAAGAGCGGTAGAAGCTCCTGAATCTCCAGCAAATGTGAGCGGTTTAGCAGTAGTAGTTTATCAAGTTCGTGCGAGTGGATTAGAAATTTATGCAATTCGAGATTTACCGCAGGAGAATTTATAATGCAGAATTTGGAGAATGAAAATAGTGAGCAAGAGAGTAGTTGGAATGAAGACAGTTTTGCGAAGTTACTAGGTTTAAATGGTGAAAAAGCACTAGAAAATACAACCAATTTAATCGAATCAGAAGAAGTATTAGAACGAGAAGAAACTAATCAAAATCAAGCATCAAATCCAATTTTAGCTCACGAATTATTTGATGACCCACAATTGGGTAAAACTCAACCAACTTTCTATGGTAATCCATTTGCTAAATTTGGTGCAGTCGGGTTAGTAATGCTTGTCGTTTTTGGCGCTGCTGCAACGGTTTTAAATAGCATTATGTCCGGTAAACCAAGAGTTGCACCTACAATTGCGAATCGAGAAGAAAGTAAACCAAAAGTTGAAATTGCCGATAATTCTCAAGCAACAGAAACCGGAAAGCTAAAAGCTGAATTAGCACTCTCTACTCAAGTTGAGAAAATTAAATCTGTGGAGCATTCCCAAAGACCTAAAACCCACATTGTCAGACGTAATACTCAACCGCAAATAAGAAGTTTTCTCCTACTGTAGTGCCAAGAGAAATACCCAGAAATAGAGTAACTTACGTACCACGTCCAATACCTCAAAGAGTTAGCTATAATCCTCCTCGCATTGCTCATACACCACAATTACAGCCAGTTGTAAATCAACTAAATCCACCATCTTTATCAAAACCTTTACCCAAAAAAGAAGAAGTTAACCCTATAGAGGAATGGAGAGAAATTAGCAGCTTAGGGAGTTATGGGAATGTACAAATCGCATCTAATTCTAAATCTGATTCTCTGCCCAATAATACTTTAAAATCTGCGGTAGATGAACAACAAACACCAACGATTCCTCGTGCAACTTTGGTTTCATTCACATCAAGTCCAAATCAAATAGTGACCACAAATAATGATTTGGCACTCGAACCACTTCATGATGAAGAAGCTTTAATTATTGGCAATCAAGAAATACAACAATTAACAGTAGGTTCATCTAGTTCGGGAAAATTAGTAACACCTTTAATTTGGGCTAATAATCGAGTCAATAATGTGGATAGACAATCTAATAGCAAACAACAATCAGACAAATTTATTATCCAACTTTCTAAATCTCTAAAAACTAAAGATGGTTTTGTCATTCTCCCAAAAGGTTCGCAAATAATTGTTCAAGTTAAAGATATTCAAAAATCCGGATTTATCGAACTTGAAGCAACACAAGCGGTAATTGATGGAAAAGAATACGTACTTCCTCTTGGTGCGATCGCAATTCGTGGAAGCTCTGGTAAACCGTTAATTGCATCAAAATGGGTGTCATTATTAATTACGGGTGGAATTATTCTCTTTCCACAACAACACAGTATGTCGAGTCTTCCAGCGACACAACAACAAATATCCACGGTTACTTGGCAAAATACCCGTTTACCCGATTGGAATCAAATCACTTTCTCGAATATGCCAGCAATTAGCGAATCTGGCTCGTTCCAAGCACCTCAAAATGTTATCGAGAAACTTGGATATAACCCGTCCCGCAGTTGGAATGTTGGACAAAAACCAGATTCATTTACAATGTTGGGTGACTTTCAAGATTCATTCAAATTACAAAATTTCTCACTGACTGATATTTCTCAAATTACTAATTCGGATTTAGAGAAAATTAGTTTAGAGAATTTTGGTGTGATTAAACTTCAAACCTTAGATAGTTTGGTCAAGGCTATCCCAGAGCTAAAGGATTTCCCTATCTCTCAAGTTAAGCCTATTTTAGATTTACTATCTCAGAATTTATCGACATCCTTCGACACTAACCAAACTATTGGTAATTTACTCAAACAATCACCACATTTGACTAAATTAAGCTTTGATTCATTGAATTTAAAATCCTATAATCTCGATTCAATTCCTAATTTAATAGCTACTCCTGTGGCAAGTTTTGATAAATGGCAAGGTGTGTATATTTCGGAGATTCCCGGACTTAATAAAGTTCCTTTCTCCCAGTTTCCCAATCCCATCAATCCAGTGGGTACGGAAGTGGGAATAGTTGACGTTGCGTTTGCTACTAATGAACAAAAGCGAGAACGAACTATCTCTGGAAGCAACAAAGAAGGGTTTGCTGTACCCTGTGACAAAGATTGCGCTCATACCGAATTATCAGGTTCCCCTGCGGTGAATGGAAAAGCCTGGATTAGCGGTAAATATCAACTAGTTAAAGGTGGTAAGGGAATTCTCGGTTCGGTTAATGGAGGGAAAGAACCGACGGGGAGAAATCTATTTGGAGATGCGTTCAAAGTCGCTGTATGGGATGTTTCGGAAGTTGATGGTATGATTTCCCAATCATTATTTTTCCGAGTTTGTATGCGGAATAATTTCGTCGATTTGGGATGTACCCCCTATTTTATCGGTCCCGTTCCGTTTATGACTTATAAAGAGAAAGAGCCGATATTTTTGGGTAGTATTGATAGCAAACGCAACTCGATTTCTAATCCCACAGGACTAAAAAGTAATGGCTTTCGTTTTAATAATTCTCCGATTACTAGTAGTAAAAATAAGAATGTTGTCGCTAATTTAATCCCAGCATCAAAAGAAAATTGCAAAAATATGCATGTGTCTGGTGTAAATGTTGATGCTCTGAGTTCGGCTTTATCTAATACACAAAATAATTATAGTTTTGTCGGTAATTATGTATGTGACTCTTCTGGAAATTGCGGACGCGCTATTGGTACAATGCAGTTGATGTCGTCAAATCCCGATGTACGGAAAATTATTGCGAATAAAGCTGGTGGTCAGGAATTTTTAACGAAATTAGATTCTGGAGAACAAATTACTGGTGAGGAAATGACGCAATATTTTTCACCTTCCGAGCAACAAACTTTAATTGAGTCCAAGACGAATGATTTACTATCCACAGCATCGCAACAAATTGACCCGACTACAGGTAAAAACTTTACTGGAGACAGATTAATTGAACGTGCGGCTCAAATGCAGTTTGCAGGTACAAATATTGTAATCGATTCCCAAGCTATTAACCCTAGTCATGTAAAGACAGTTAAAGAGTATGGAGAAAAAGCAAAAACAAAATACACGAATAATTTACAATCCATGAATTGTTTGTAATTCTATCTATGTATTTGCCATGCTGAGAAATATCGGTAAGTTCCCAAGTATTAAGTTTGAAAACTATCGTTTAATATTCTTTATTTCAGTAGTCGCTTTTTCAGGTTCATTTTTGATTACCTACCTATCTCCAAATAGCAAGCCAACTGGTTGGCAGTATGCAGATATTTTAGTACCACAGGCTTTATTAAAAACAGTATTATCTCAAAAATCTATCCATAATCTCGATGCTTCATCAATTAAAGTCTTAAAGATTTCATCGCGTGCTGCTGGAAATTTATATGTTTTTGATTATCGCTCTTCCCAACTTTGTGGTGCTGTTGGATACTTATACTCGCTTTATAACGAGTCTGGAAATATACTCTTAGAATTTATTGCTAATCCCTATCTTCCACCGAAGGAAAATCTAATTCAAGCAACTGATATCGATAATTCGAGATTTCCCTGTTTGATAATTACCCAATCAACAGAGCAAGAAAATATTGTTTCTCGAACTCGATATTGCTACCACAAAGGTAAATATATACGTTTGAATAGATATCTAACTGAAGTCGGTAAAGGCTTGGAAAGCAAGGATTAATTTATGTCGAATTACTCTCAAAATCAACCAGCGAATTCCAGCTTACAAATCGAGAGACTGCCTAATTTAATGAAGTCCCAATCCGGTTTGATGTTATTGGCTTGTGTGGTTGCAATCGCTCTCTCAAAATTATTCTCTGAAACCAACAATAAAAGCAAAGTTGCTACTAGTTACTGGGGTGGAAGTAAGGAAAAATCAAAAGCAACACGTAAGGCTAAAACGCAAATAGCAAAACCAACCCGTAACTCCGTCGCTTTGTATATTGGAACCCCTCATGATGTACAAACCAAATCTCGAAAATCAATGGTATCGATCGGGTTTTATCAAAACCCAACCCAATGATTTCTCTCC
>JAAUPE010000090.1 GCA_012034595.1 Calothrix sp. CSU_2_0
GATTGGGGATTGGGAATTGGGGATTGGGAATTGGGGATTGGGGATTGGGGATTAGTTAGGAAACACCAACAAATAAATTGTCCCAAATTGTTGTAGAGGTGGTGTTTCCCCATCTTTTGTAATCATACTATTGATAAGTCTATAGCTAGAATATTTGATTTTCTGAAAGTCCCTAAATCAATAATTAGGAGATTTAAGTGGCTTACTTCTTGTGGGTATTATGTATTACTAATTTTTAACCAAACTTGTTCGCGAATCTCGTCAAAAGGTTGATTCCATATGGGTTCAGTATTCCAACTCCAGGCATTAACGGGAATCAGTCCATAATCAGCAAGATAAGTTAGTAAACGATACTCATCTTTTGGAGCGCGAGGAAAACAGAAAGCGTTACGGAAACTGCGGGAAGAAATATGATGATATCGCTTATCATTAATACTAATTAAGCGTAATATTTCTTCACCTTTAGTAAGTAAATAATCCAAGAAAATAATACTAAAAGGTTTTATATTGGAGCGATTTTTGAGGTCTTTTTTAACCCATCGTGCCCAATCAAATCCATACATAAAATCATGTACATAGCGAAAGCGTATTTCCCCCTTACATCCAAACATATCCATTAGAAGTTCTATTTTTTTCCAAAAGACTCTAGAAATACAATTGCTCCCTCTTTCGCAATCAGTGCTTGGTCGAGCATATTAAAAATCATCAAATCAAAATCCCAGAAAATATTCTCTGGAAAATTTTTTAGCTGAGAGCGAATTATCTTTTCTAGAGTTTGGCTTATACATTCTATAACCTCCAAATCGCAGGTATTTTCGGTAATCAAATTACCTATTTCCCTAAAACTGGTAATTAAATTTCGATTGGGATTAAGCGAAAGTGGTCTAATGCCCTGTTGGGTGATTATTTCATCAAGAATTTTAAAATTATAGATTGTTTTTATTTTAGAGTTCATTTCGTACTCCACAATACTTTAAGAAACTTAAATTTTTGAAAACAATATGCAATATCTTCCGAACCGCATTGGCACAGATTATTTTTAGATTACAAATTATTTTAATATTAAATCTGATAGCGCTATGTAAACATTTTTATTGTCGTGTTGATGCTGATGAAACATATACTTTCAATGAGTAATATTTTTTCGTAAATATCACCAACATTGAAACTTTAGATACACCAACAAACTTATTTACAAAATTCAGATATTTCATTTAGAAGCTTGATACCCACCAGAGCTTATTATATAGCTACTGAATATTAAATTGTGTCAAATCAAACAGCGTACATATTGTATATTTTGCGTTAAAGTTACTCATATACTTTTTGACTAATGAATAGGGAAGTTGCGATCGCAAATTCAATAAACCATGAAATCAAACATAAGTCTGAGGAATTGAGATAGTGCAAACCGAGCAATTACCAATTATTGATGAATTTACATCTTTCTTCATTCTCAACAAGACCTAAAAAACTAGGTTTATCAACCAAAAACTTAGGTTTTGATGATTAGTTATTCTCAATAAACCCGGTTTTTCACCAGGTGCAAGTTATCAGTGAACGCAGATAAAAATGAATAAATATTACAAAGATTTTCTGATTCGCTCTTGGGAAGCGAAAGACAGGCAAAATGCTGCGGAGGTGATTCGTGTAGTTTTGGCTGAGTATGGTTTGGGTTGGGAAGCGGATGGAGCCGATCGCGATGTGGTACAAGTTGAGGAATGTTACTTAGAGACTGGTGGCGAATTTTGGGTTATTGAATACCAAAATATAGTGGTAGGAACTGGGGCATATTATCCAATCGAGCGCGGACAGAATGCAGTTGAAATCAGGAAAATGTACTTTTTACCGCAAATTCGCGGTTTGGGTTTAGGGAAGTATTTGTTACAACAATTGGAAGAGGCGATCGCATCTCGTGGTTTTGAGGAAATTTGGATTGAAACCGCTAGTATTCTTCAGGAAGCCGTACAAATGTACGAAAAAAATGGTTATTTACCAGCGACTGGTGTGGAAACTTTAAGATGCGATCGCGTTTATTTTAAAAGGGTTAATGGTTAATGGTTAATAGTTAATATTTAATAGTTAATAGTTAATAGTTAATAGTTAATAGTTAATAGTTAATAGTTAATAGTTAATAGTTAATAGTTAATAGTTAATGGTTAATAGTTAATAGTTAATAGTTAATGGTTAATGTTTCTACAAAT
Source organism: Calothrix sp. CSU_2_0 (assembly GCA_012034595.1). Classification (GTDB taxonomy): domain Bacteria; phylum Cyanobacteriota; class Cyanobacteriia; order Cyanobacteriales; family Nostocaceae; genus Brunnivagina. The sequence goes on from JAAUPE010000090.1 coordinate 2,205, forward strand.
TCTCAATTCTCAATTCCCAATGCCCAATGCCCAATTCCCAATGCCCCAATTTAAAAAATGCCTATTTTTACAAAACCCCTAAAAAGCTTTTTAAATCTCTTTCTCCAATCAAATTGTCCGCTCTGCCAACGTCCAACAAAGGCTGAATTTTGCCCCAGTTGTACCAAACAATTACAGAAATGTCAGTTAAATGACCCTTGTTTGTTATGGAAAGAGGAAACACCTGTTTTTGCTTGGGGTGCTTATGGTGGGATATTAAAAAGAGCGATCGCAGTAATGAAATATAATGACTGTCCCGAAATTGCCCGTCCTCTCGGTCATTGGTTGGGTGACGCTTGGTTGCAAAATTTACCTTCACGAGAGAAAAAAATTGCTGTTGTACCAATCCCACTTCATCCTAGTAAGCTCAAATCCAGGGGTTTTAACCAAGCTGCACTGATTGCCGAAAGTTTCTGCGAAATTACTGGATTAGCATTGAGAACCAATGGATTGCAGAGGATACGGGAAACCGAAGCGCAACATTCCCTATCGGTGACACAGCGCGATCGCAATCTAGCCGAAGCTTTTGTGGTTGGGGAAGATTTTCTTCGCAAGCGTCATCAATACGTGCTTTTGATAGATGATATTTATACAACTGGTGCGACTGCTCGATCGGCAATAATGACATTTAGTAAAATGGGTATATCCGTCATCGGGCTGGCGACATGTGCCGGAGGGGTAAAATCAAGGTAGATCGGTGACATGACCCCGACCTAAAGGTACTTTGATAAATAATCCCTAAAATCGTGGGCAAGCCGAGTGGAGAAAAACTATAATTGACCAAATTACGCTCTAAACGTGGGAAGAATCTTGGGGATGATTAGCAAAGCTTTCACATTGTATTTAGATTTAAAAAATCTAGAAAACCTAAAAAGCCTAAAAAACTTAAAAAACCTAAAAGACTTCAAAAATTTAATTTTTATTCCTGCAACTTTACTGGCAATTTGTGCAAATACAAATCCAAGTTTTGCCCAAGCTGCGAAGATGTATAATCCATTACCTTTACCTTCGACTTACGAAGTCGCGGATTCGCTTACAGATAGGGATATTCCCACAGGTCAAGGTGGTTTTGCTCGCGATTATATGGTGAAATTGAGTAAAGGTGAAAATCTAGCTATAGACCTTTCTTCAGATAGCTTTGACAGCATTATTACTTTACTTGGACCCAATGGTTCGACTGTATCAGAAAATGATGATGGTCCTGATGGTAGCAGTAATTCTCTACTTTTTACCCGCATTAATGAAACTGGTAATTATGTAGTTCGGGTACGTTCGTTTGGTGAAACCGGAGTTGGTGCGTTTAAACTCAAGGTTACACGATTGCAACCAACTAAGTAAAAATGGGGATTGGGGATTAACTACGTAGCTAAGAACTAAATTGCAGTTATTACACACAACAATAATGCTTCTGTCCATTCAACAACTGCACCGTAAGTATCCCCTGTGTGTCCTCCGAGTTTGTAGTTGAACCAGAAACCTGTAATAAATGCGATCGCAATTCCGGCAACCACTGTCACCAAACTCAAAATTAAGCGATCGCGGTTAATAATTACTGGCAAAATGCTCAACACCGTAATTAATAATAATCCCGGTAATACATCGTGATACGAACGTATTGCTTGTTTGTGAAATGCTCCCTTACCTGTAGGTTTGAGATATGGATATTTGGCAATGGCTAAAATTTGTCCCCAACGTCCCCAACTGCAAGCTGCAAGTAATCCAAACCAACGATTTTGGGCGATGTCGGTTAATGCTGCTGTTTTGAGAAGTAAAATAGCAACTGCAATCATTGCCCCAAATGCACCAGTTGCACTATCTGCCATCACTTCTAATCTCCGCTCCGGATTGCCGACTGCCAAACCATCGGCTGTATCCATTGCCCCATCTAAATGCAATCCCCCTGCGATCGCAACCCAAACGCAAACAATCAATACACTGCGCGTTAAAATTGGCACACCTAACCAGCCGAGAACCAAATCCAATAGCGCTAAAATTCCCCCAATGACTAATCCAATCATTGGAGCAAACCGTGCTACTCCCTGAAAATCCAATCCCTCTATATATGGCAGAGGAATAGAAGTATAAAATAAAAGACTTGCGACAAAACTTAACAGCAACCTTTTCCACCATTGGTAAATAATTGTCATCTTCAGAACATAGTATTTTATCGACAACTCTTTAATAAAGTAATCATTTGCCTGGAAGTTTACAGGGGAAACCTCAAGCAATTTCTCGCATCATGCATCGGCAACGAGTATCTTTTTAAAGCTTTTAATAAGATTAACTTGTTAGGGAAACTCCCGTAGGAAATTTTGTTATGCTTATGCCATCACTAAATCGTCACCCCTTGTATAAATAAACACTTTTGTTGCTGTAAGCAATTAATTTAATGTTTTGATTTTGAATTATGGGTTAATAATTTAGATACAAGATGTTAGGTAAAAACTCTATGTTTTTAACAAAAATATTAAGAATAATAAAAATGTAGGGGGTCAAGAAAGCTGTAACATTCAATTTAGCTGTGTTGCAAATTATCTTCGTGCATTATTAATTTTTTTAACTATGAGCCACCATCTACCCGAAACAAAAATACCAGCTCCCTGCATAATTAACACAGGCGTAATAGTAAGTAAGTTGGATATGCGGCGGTTGCTAACAGATTTAGGTCGCGTCCACTACATTTATACCTTCGATGGAAAGGTGCAGAGTGAAGGTGACGGCGATGTTATGGAAGTTTTTGCAAATCCACAACGTTCTACCCTAGTTGCCAATCACACGCTTTACCTAAACGTCTGTAGTTTTGACTATTTAGAGTTACAACAAACTCCAGAAAAGGAAACTAATTTCGACCTTGTTCAGGAAGGATGGCGTTTGCGGTTGATTCCTCTATCGACACCTTTACAAGAAAGGCGCGGCAATATTAATGTAACTGCAATTGAAGCGATGATGGAGCAAGTACTGTCTGCACGTTGGGATGCTGAGTTTGATGATGATTCTTCTGAGATGTTTTAAGGTTCAGGAATCAGCAATCAGGAGTTAGGAATCAGCAATCAGGAGTTAGGAATCAGCAATCAGGAGTTAGGAATCAGCAATCAGGATTTAGGAGTTAATAAGTATAATTAGTCCCTTGCTAGGTTCGCTATGCCCCATGCTCTATGCCCTATGCCCTATGCCCTATGCCCTATGCCCTATGCCCTATGCGAGTTAATAAGTAGAATTAGTCCCTTGCTAGGTTAGGATGGTTCACATCTAAACTATTTTGATACTTTATTAATTTCTTAGGTTACTTGTATTTTGACTGCAAACTTTTCTTTTGAATGCATAGCTTCCTGCAATCAAACTAAAGCACGAGCCGGGGTTTTTCAGACACCACATGGCATTGTGGAAACACCCAGATTTATGCCAGTTGGAACGCTGGCAAATGTCAAAACCATCACTCCAGCCCAACTAAAGGACACTGGAGCGCAAATGGTACTATCTAATACCTATCATTTACACCTGCAACCCGGTGAAGATATTGTCGCGGGTGGTGGGGGATTGCATAAATTCATGGGCTGGAATGGTCCCATGCTTACCGATTCGGGCGGATTTCAGGTTTTTAGTCTCAGCGAAATGCGAAAAATTACAGAGGAAGGTGTAACCTTTCGTTCGCCTCGCGATGGTAGAATTATTAATTTAACACCCGAACGTTCGATCGCAATTCAGAATACTTTAGGTGCTGATGTCATCATGGCATTTGATGAATGTCCTCCTTATCCAGCGACTCGTACCGAAGTGGAGGCAGCGACATCTCGCACTTTTCGTTGGTTAGAAAGATGTGTAACCGCACATCAGCGTCAAGACCAAGCTTTATTTGGTATTGTTCAGGGTGGAGTATATTTAGATTTACGTGCGAAAGCGGCAGAAGATTTAAAGCAGTTTAATTTACCTGGGTATGCGATTGGTGGTGTGAGTGTGGGAGAACCACCAGAATTAATTGCTCAAATTGTGGAAACTACTGCACCCTTGTTACCCTTTGACAAACCCCGTTATTTAATGGGTGTGGGTACTTATCGAGAAATTGCTATGGCGATCGCATCGGGGATTGATTTATTTGACTGTGTGATTCCTACTCGTTGGGCACGTCATGGTACGGCAATGGTACAGGGAGAACGTTGGAATTTGAAAAATGCCAAGTTTCGTGCAGATTTTGCACCATTAGACGAAACATGCCCTTGTTACACCTGTCAGAATTTCAGCCGTGCTTACATTTCCCATTTATTGCGATCGCAAGAAATTCTCGCTTACACGTTATTATCAATCCACAATATTACTGAACTCATTCGCTTTACTCAGAAAATCCGCGCTGCGATTTTACAGGGAACTTTTGCCAGCGACTTTGCCCATTGGCTAGAACCTGGGAAGGTACAGGAGGAAAAATGAGAAGGCAGGGTTTTTATTACTTCTGATTTCTGAGCGCTGGATTCTGCCATAGCTTGCTTTTGTTTGGATGGCAGTGTTGCAAGTTACGAATTGACTTGTTGCGTGTTAAAATAATCTTTAAATATTAAAGCTGTGTTGGATAGGTGGATTTTAGTAACATGGAAGCTGGATTGTTGTTAGCAAAATTGCCCGAAGCTTATCAAATCTTCGACCCCTTGGTAGATGTTCTACCTATTATTCCTGTATTTTTTCTGCTGTTAGCTTTTGTATGGCAAGCGGCTGTTGGTTTTAGATAAGTCTAACAATTTTGGATTTTGCCAAAGGTAAAACTTGTAATGTGCGAGTTTTTCCTCTATTTTCGCAAGTATTTAGGATAGAAAGAAAATATTTTTCTATCTAATAATTTTTGAATCCAAAATTTACATGCAAATTATTTTTTCTTCGGACAGGAACTTTAGCCTGTCTTATTTTTTGTTTGCCTATCTTTAAAAAGAAGTAATTTTTCTTAAAAATAGTTAATAAATAAATATAATATTTAGAGACAATATATTTGAAGTCTGTCGAAAATTTTATATTTTATCGCGATCGCAAGGAATCATATTTTATGGGTAATATCAATTTTGTCAAAGAAAATAAGGAAGTTATTGCTGCAAATGGAGGTAATCTCCGACTTGTAGCAATGCAAAATGGTATTGATATCTATAAGGTATGGGGAAAAATGATGAACTGCGGTGGTTACGGGCAGTGTGGTACTTGTATAGTCGAAGTTGCCGAAGGAATAGAGAATCTGTCCCCACGTACCGATGCTGAAAACAAAATCCTCAAGAAAAAGCCTGAAAATTACCGTTTAGCTTGTCAAACTTTAGTTCATGGTGCGGTGAGCATTTCCACAAAGCCATAGTACAAAAAAACATAGTACAAAAACGTAGAACTCAAAGAGCAGAACCGAATAATCCTTATAATCCTTCACATTTCAATTTCCAATTCTCATTGCCCATTGCCCATTGCCCAATTCCCAATTCCCAATTCTCATTGCCCATTGCCCAATTCCCAATTCCCAACCAAAAGAAATAATTGTTTACTCTCGTCAAGCTGGTTAATGGTATCCTAAAGTTATTAAATGGAAATTAGGAGAGGGTTTACTTGCTATGCAAACTAATGAATTGGGGTTCATAGCGACCATTTTGTTCGTGTTTGTTCCCACCGTGTTTTTAATCCTTCTTTACACGCTCACTGCTAGCCGCGAAAGTGGAAAAAACAGTTAATTTGTTTAAGATTCTTTGTATAAAATAAGCAAACCCCTCACTTAGTATAAAGTGTGGGGTTTTGCTGATTCAGACAAATATTTTGGTTTGCCAAGAAGCGATTAATCGTGTCTTCACAATAAATTAAAATTATCCTAAGCTGCATCTGTGCGGGCTAAAAGAACCGGACAAGTAGCATTAACTCGGACATAATCGGAGAGCGAAGAACCTAATAACCTGTCCAAATCGACAAAACTTTTCGCAATTGATGGACGACGATCTGGGGAACCTATTAGCAATAAGTCTACATTAGAATCATTTGCCAAACGACAAATTTCTTGCCCAGCTCTACCGCTAATCGCAATAGTGCCATCTTGCCCCGAACTTCCACCACTAACGATGCAGCGAGTCGAAACCCCATATTTTTTAGCTTCTGCGATCGCACCTGCTAAGATGGGACTCTGCTCTGGTGTCAATTCAGCTTTGCCAGATTTACCCTGCCAATCAGTATTGATATTTGCCAACAGCAGTTCTGCTCCTTTTAAATCTTTGAGCAGGAATAAAGCTAATTTCAGGCAATGCTTGGCAGCGTCGGAACCATCCATTGCTACCATGATTCGCTTAATTTTTTTGACATAAATGTCATCTTTAACCAGCAACATTGGACGTGATGACAATTGAAAAACATATTGGCTAACGGAATTGGACAAGATTGATTGCAATCGTTTTAATCCACGGGAACCCATAATAATTAAGTCCGCATCTATTTCGTCAGCGACTTGACAAACCACATCTTTAGGTTCTCCCTGCCGCAAAATTGAAGACACTAGACTAGGGTCTAAATTTAAATATTGAATCGCATTTGCTAAGATTCTACCCCCTTCTTCCCACTTAGCAGTCATCGCTTCTGCACTAGTCTGTGAGGGTACGACATGTAAAACAGTTACTTTTGACTTTTGAACTGAGGGTAAATCAGCGAAAGCCTTGAGCATTTCTTCAGCATGTCCCAATCCGGAGACAGCCAGCAATATTTTTTGTATCATTTTTTTAGCGTTCGGTCAGGTTTGGGTGGTAAGTAATTGCTTTTATTTACTGGCAATTGCTTGATTTTGTGCTGTGTTGCCAAGTAATTTAGATTCGGTATTTTTGCGTAACTAGACACCAGAATAAAACAATCAAACTAATTTTGACTGTTAGTGATTGTGTAAAATTATTGATGTTTAATTTACACAGAATACGGATGGTTGATGTTAATTTTCAGTGCATAGATTTGCATTAATGACAAGTCATAGAGTTGCTTTTGATTTAAATTAAGTTAAATAAAAGCGATCGCTATAATCTGTTACTTATTTTCACATTGTTATGCTTATCTACTCACTTTACTTTTAAGTATACTATATGTTTTTCTACTCTTAAGTTTAACTATTCTTATCTCAGTTATGAGCTATTATCTATATCTACTAATTTTAATTAATAAAAATAACAAAAGTTGTCAAAATTAATACTAAATAGTTATAAATTAAAGGTATTGAATTAATTTTTGTAAAATATGTTGATAATTTGGTTTAATTTTGTGTAGTTATTTTATCTGGTTATTGTATTAAGTTTTTTGACCAGTTTTTCGACTATCAAAACAAATAATTGTCAAAATCGCATTATTTTAATGGTTAAGCTATTGTAGGGTGCAGTCCTAAAAAGCTAAAACTGATTGAGATACCCTACAATTTTTCGATTTCTTCTGTTTTGTTTATCCGCTTATGGTGCAATAAACGAATTTGCCATTTGTACCAAATCTTTTAATTTACCTGCTTTGATTCCTGCTGTGTATTGAACTCTTTTGAGTTGCCATGTCAGAGTTGAGTCAGAACAGTTTGCACCACATTTAGTATCAATAAAATAAGCAGTTATCCCATTGGCTAGTTTGACTGTTTTTCCTGAGAGACGGGGTGTTTTTTTGGTTATGGTTTCTGCGCTAATATCACCTAAACGACAAGCGTTTCCACCACCACAGTCTGGTGTGAATCCAAGTATAATTCCATATTTATTCGGTGTTGCGGTTTCGATAACAGCGTAAAGTTTATTTTCTCCTTCCGAACCGGGAATTATTCGGGGTAGTAAGATCGGAAATTTACTAGTCTGTTTTAGTTTAGGTAAAATTGGCAGAAAACTAGGATGGATTTTTGTTTTTGTGACTTTCGTTGTTTTAGTTTGTATTTGTGTTAATGTTTCTAATTTAGAGCCTTGTGATTTAAGAGAGTTAACAGAAAAGGCATTAACAGTATAGATTGATGTAGTTGCACTTGTAAACAATAAGAATCCGCAAATTAGAGCATGTTTTTTTAAGAATGAAATCATTTTTCAATCCTTTCTTAATAATTTAAACTTCAAGATTATAATACATAATTCAATAAAATTAATGTAGTTAACAGCTTTAAATTAGAAATTTAAAATTAGAAATTTAAAATATCTAGCGATTCTTGAATTTCTATATCTAAAATTAATTCACGTGTTTTGCGATATTCGGCAATACTTCCTTGCTGATGATACAAGTCTGTGGCTTTTTTAAAGTCTTCTAAAGCTAGTTGCTTTTCACCTACTTCCCATCGATAACTGCCACGATAGAAATAACAATCAGCATCAGTAGGATTGATTTTAATCACTTGGCTGAAATCCTCTATCGCTCCTCTTCTATCACCTATTTCATAACGAGCATTTGCACGGTTAAAGTAAGATTCAGTATCATCATTATTTGTTTTTAGCGCTTCGCTATAGTCAGCGATCGCACCTTGATAATCCCCAGTCTCATAGCGAGAATTAGCGCGTTTTTTATATGCTTCTGTACTATCGGGGGTAATTTCTTCTATTTGCTCTTGTATCTGGAGTTCTATCTGAATCGATGCTTGGAAAAGTTCTTGATTGATGAAATTCTGTTTGGTTAAATGACTTTGAAAATCACCATTATCCAAATTTTCATCATTCAATTTATGAGAATTTGGATTGAGCTTAATTGCTTGTGTATAATCTTCGATCGCACCTTGTTTGTCTCCTAATTGTGAACGAGCATAAGCACGATTAATGTAAGCGAATGAGTCATGAGGATTAATTTTAATTGCTTGGGAAAAGTCTTCTATTGCTCCTTCGCGATCGCATATCTGAAATCGAGCTAAACCACTGCGTTGATAAGCTTTAAAATGATTCGGATTATTCTGGATTATTTGTAAGCAATCACTAATTACCCCTTCATAATCACCAAAGTGATATTTTGCGATCGCGATTTTATAGTAAATTTCTGTAGTCGGATAATTTCGGTTATTACTTAACTTTAATGCTCCATTATATGAAATAATTGCATCTTCGTAATTACCAAGTTTCAAGCTATCATTACCTGTTTGAATATATAATTTAATTAACTCTTCTGGTTGATGATGTGAATCTTCTTCAAATTCATATTTATGAATTTTAGATTTATTTAAATTACTATTTGAATTCAAAGGAGATATATGTTGATAAATCGCAATTTTATCGCGATGAAAATTGTTAGCAAAATTAGAACCTAGATTAGAGCTAGAAGCAGAACTAAACTTTTGCAAATAAGATAATAAACCTCCTCCATAGAGTAATTGATCGATTCCAAATGTGATTCGACCTGTTTTGAGTTTTATCATTGTAGTTGGCAGAAAACCAGCTAAAACTAAATGATATTCTGCTTGTGCTTCATTGACTTTCTCTTGAATCAAAATGCAAACTATAACAGTATTTTTTCCAACTTCTTCGGCTGTAACTGACCATTTTACAGTATCAATACTACCGCAACGTGATTTAACTTCTATTCCAATTAATGGATTTGAAGAAAGGGTAAAATCGACATTTCCATCACCACCAATCCGCTTTTCATAGTCAACTTCAGTAATAAAACCAGCTAATCTTTCCTTGACTACCTCTTCCCCCAACTTTCCCTTCAGAAAACTAGTAAAAACATCCCGCACAGGAGAAACCCGTTTGTACTTTTCTGCCATTTGCCAGCAGAAATTTCGCAAATAATTTAATCTCTCACCAGAGATTATTGATAACTCACTATGTTGTCCTTCGGTTTGACAGTGAAGTAGCGAACCGGATGATATCCTGTTGATAAAGTCTGATTGGAGCGATCGCAGTACGGTAATCCAGTCCATTAGTTAGAATATCTGCGAGTCGGGGATATAGGTTATTTTATTAACTTAAGTGGCTTTAGCAAAGAGTTCTTAATAGTTTTTTAATTGAACTTCATTATTAACTAAGCAAAATCGATGTTTCTCAACTATCAACGGATTACAGTAGTTCAAAATGACTTAGTACTGAAGAACTATCGTTTCCCAATGGAAGCTGCTGCAAAAATAGCTTTGGCTGAAGTTGAGAAGTTTCTAAAGTCGAATAATTCAATGGAACAAGTAATTTTTGCGACGTTTAGCCAAGAGAGTTATGATTGTTATTTAAATTCAATAAAATCAAATGTAGGTATTAGACACTATATAACAACTTAATTTTACTTTAGTGTCTAACACACCCTACACAATTTAACAGTTTTTCATTCAACTTCATTAACTCAATCGTTAATGTAAATTTATTTTGTCCCAAGAGTGAAAGTGCGATCCATTTGATGATATTTGTGAACTATCGAAATTGATTTGGATTACATTTGGGTACTGGGATGAGTGATTCGCTAAAATTGCCGAAAAAGTTGATGTTGTTGGGTTCGGGAGAATTAGGGAAAGAATTTGTAATTGCTGCTCAAAGATTGGGTAATTACGTTATTGCTATAGATAGATATGAAAATGCCCCAGCAATGCAGGTTGCTGACTGTGCGGAAGTTATTTCCATGTTGAGTGCGGATGATTTGGAAGCTGTTGTGAGCAAGCATCAACCAGATTTAATCATTCCCGAAATTGAAGCAATTAGAACCGAGAAACTGGTGGAATTTGAACAGCGAGGGATTACTGTAATTCCCACAGCAGCAGCGACAAACTACACAATGAATCGCGATCGCATTCGAGAATTAGCCCATACAAAATTAGGTGTAAGAACAGCTAAGTATGCCTATGCATCAACTTTGGATGAATTAATTGCTGTTTCCGATGAAATTGGGTTTCCAAATGTGGTAAAACCAGTGATGTCATCATCGGGAAAAGGACAATCGGTAGTTAAAGAAAAAGGTGATGTAGAGAATGCGTGGAATTATGCAATATTGGGTTCTCGTGGTGATACTCAAAAGGTGATTGTTGAGGAGTTTATTGATTTTGAAATTGAGATTACTTTACTGACAATTAAACAGTGGAATTCACCAACTATATATTGTACGCCAATTGGACATCGGCAAGAACGTGGCGATTATCAAGAGTCTTGGCAACCCGCAGAAATATCAAATGATAAAACATTGATAGCGCAAGAAATCGCTAAAAAAGTCACCGATGCATTAGGTGGTGCAGGAATTTTTGGAGTTGAGTTTTTTATTACCAAAGATGAAGTGATTTTCTCCGAACTTTCTCCCCGTCCCCATGATACGGGAATGGTGACATTAATCTCGCAAAATCTGAATGAATTTGAGTTACATTTACGTGCTGTTCTCGGATTACCAATTCCCCATATAGAACTATTTGCAGCATCAGCAAGTGCTGTAATTTTAGCATCTGAAAAATCAGATTCAATTAGTTTTGCAGGAGTTGCCGAAGCACTCGCAGAAAAAGACGTAGATATTAAATTATTTGGCAAACCAACATCCCATCCTTACCGTCGGATGGGAGTCGCTTTAGCAAAGGCAAACACTACTCAAGAAGCACGGGAAAAAGCAACAAAAGCCGCTAATAAAGTCAGGATAATTAGTAGTTAAGAAAACACCAATAAATATAGTAGGGGTGGGGTTTCCCCACCCTTGTCAGTGATACAATTAATAAGTTTATATGAGCCTATTTTATAATAATATAATTTTGATATTGATTTGGTTAATATTGTGAGTTTTGATAATGTTTGCAAAATCCTTGCAGAGAAGTATCCAGAGGATTTTGTTAGGTGGTTAATTGGGGGAGAATCTACTGATATTACTGTGTTGAAAACTGAGTTAAGCTTGGAACCAATTCGTGCTGATTCTGTTATTTTTATACAGACAAATAATCGAATTTTACATCTTGAGTTTCAGACTTTAACAAAGTCAAAACCCTCGATTTCTTTCCGAACGCTCGATTATTCGGTGAGATTGAAGCGTCAGTATAAGTGTCCGGTTGTACAAGTAGTAATATTTTTACAGGAGACAGATAATGAGATTGCTTTTACTGAGCAGTATATGGATGATACTACAATACACCGCTATCGTGCAGTCAGGATGTGGGAGCAGGATTCGAGCTTGTTCTTAGGTAATGTGGCTTTATTACCGCTAGCACCTTTGTGTCGAACTGATTCTCCACGGGAGTTATTATCGCAGGTTTCCCAGGAAGTCGCTAGAATTTCAGATAGAGAGACAAGGCAAAATACAGCCGCATATACTGAGATTTTAGCTGGGTTAAGGTTTGAGAAGGATTTAATTCGTCAGTTATTAAGTGAGGATATCATGCAGGAATCGGTTATTTATCAAGATATTTTGCAGAAAGGTGAGGAACGTACAATTATACGTCAGCTTAATCGACGTTTTGGTGAAATAAATTCATCACTAATCGATCGGATTAAATTATTACCAATTGAAAAGCTAGATACCTTAGCAGAAGCATTGTTAGATTTTTCTGCTGTATCTGATTTAATTTCTTGGTTTGAGCAAAATACGAGCAGTTAAGTAATCGATAAGTAAAATGTTGGGTTACGACGCATTGGAGATTGTTAATTAAATTTACAGCTTCTCGTGCGTCTTCACCCAACACGTGATATTAGGAAAATAGAAATTATTTAAACCACAAAAATATCTAACTAAATTCAAAAAGCGCGATACTCTTATGGAGTCGCTTTGCGATCGCACTTCTGATATCAAACTTCGCTTATCACTACTTACTGAGTCTCTTTATTATCTCTATCCAAAGATATAAAGCCGCTTTTTTCTCAATATAAATACGCAAACAGGATTACTTGGGTGCAAATAATCACAATCTATTTCAAAACAAATTTGAGAAGTTCACGCTGACCATTTTTGGTCAGCATGTAGAGTCATAAACTATGCAGTAACTAATTCAGGTTGATTCTCAACAGAAACGCGATCGCGAACCAAGGAACGAGTTTCTTCTTTCCTCTGCAAGAGATTTCCCGCAAAAGCTAACATCGCTTTAGTTTTCCGTTCTCTCCACACATCAATCAATTGCTCAACCTGTGAAGATGGCATTCTGCGTGCGATCGCATCATACAGGTAAGCTGCATGTCCTGTTTCGTCTTCAGCAACACTCAACATCCCTAGTTTGAGATTGCGGGATACAACATCGTTTTCTGGTAAAACATTTGCCATCCGTGCAAAGTCTTTACTCGCATCAAGTTCGAGAATATAGGTACTCCCCATAAACACATTCCAGTCAATTACTTCTGGTTTTAGTTGTTCTGGGGTATATCCGGCAAAAAATGCTGCGAAAAATGGACTACGTTGTTGTGGTTTTTTGGTTTCGGTTTCTTCAACTCGATCTTTCGGCTTACTTGTAAAATCTATAACTTGTTTATCAAGCTGTTTAAGTGCGTGTGCAAAAACTTGTCCGTGTCTGGTTTCGTCAGCAGCGTGTTTTTGTAACTTTTCCGCTAACCATGTATCACCTTCTGCGGCTGCCCTTTCTCCAAGTTTAGTTAAAAAGGCACAGAACCCGATTCTGCAAGCTGAAAACCAGCTAAAATATTCGGACGAGTTTTAATATCCCGAATTTGGGAAGCAGAGTAATAAGCAACAGCACCAGAACCAGCCAAATGCATTAAGTATGTGAGAAAATTCATCATTGCGTTCACTAAGTCTAAACACGTAATGGTTCTTTTCTTATACTAATGGTTATTTTAATGGTTGTTTTTTTGAGTGCGATATGCCGTTCGCGAAGCGTGCGCTTTGCGCTTAGGCATTAAGCTTCGCTTATCGCATTACTCAAATTGGTTCCAAGTTTTTTGTCACCCAATTTTTAAAATAGTTCGGGATATTTTGCGATTATCCTTAAATTAGTCCTGTCGAGTATCGATTATCAAATTTCTAGAATCTTTGTAATGTAAATGATATATTTTGATGATGATAGAATCATATTTGTGCATTAATAAAAGAATGAGTGTTGTAAAATTTCTAATGTTTAACTTGAGAAAAGCTTTTATTTTAACTATTTCAACATTACTAGTATTCATATCTGGATGCTCGCTGTATACACCGACAAAATCTGATAGCATACACTTAAAATTGGGTAATCCTAGTAACGCTGCTAACTCTGACCATAATAATTATTTGCTAGTCAAAAAACAGTATGCACTTTCTTATAATCGAGACAAAGGAACTCCCAATTGGGTAAGTTGGCAATTAAATAAATCTTGGTTAGGTGATGCTCCAAGAACGAATAATTTTAGACCTGATGACACTATTCCTAAAGAATGGAATCGCGTCTTACCTAATGATTATACCCGTAGTGGTTACGATAAAGGACATATGACACCTTCGGCAGATAGAAGTAATAATCCTGAGGATAATGCTGCAACTTTTTTGATGACAAATATTATTCCTCAAGCACCAGATAACAATCAAGGTTATTGGGCTGAATTAGAAAGCTATACTAGAAGTCTTGCGAATGAAGGGAAAGAAATATATATAATATCTGGTGGATATGGACAGCAAGGTACTATTGGTAAAAGGAAGGTTGCGATTCCAGAGCGTATTTTTAAGGTAATTGTTGTCAGTGAAGCTGGTAAAGAATTGGATGGGATTAATGAATCTACAAGGGTAATTGCAGTTGATACTCCTAATTATAATGGGAATAAGGAAAGTCGTTGGAGTAAGTATTTAACTACTGTTGATGAGCTTGAAAAAAAGACGGGTTATGATTTTTTAAATTATGTAGATAAGTCAATTCAAAAGGTGATTGAGGCAAAAGTAGATCGGGGTATCAAGTAGGGGCAAACGGTTGTTTGCCCTGATTTTATTTTGTTATTGTTGAACCTGATTTTATTTTGTTATTGTTGAACCTGATTTCTATTCCATTAATACTTGCTCTAATTTTTTACTTAAACCTCGTCTACCTTGAGAACTGTAGTTTTCTAAAAAGACCTTGAGATTGCTACTCTCCGAGAAGTCTCGCTTCGCTCGTCTACCTTACGTCGCTGTTTGACGCATTTGAATCGTGAAAAAAACTCTGGGGTTTCATCATGGATGAGGTTTAAAACAAACAAGAAGGGCTAAATTTAGAAAATTTTAAATTAGGTTTCGATTACTTTCGTAGAAAGTCCAGCAACATCCTTTGATGCTGTTTTGCCTAATATATAAATATCTATTTCAATTTCGCCAACACGAACAACTTTTATATCGCTAAGATTTTCTTTGATGACTTTGACTAAACTTTGATATTTTTTTACAGCTTCTTTTTCCTCTTCTCCATGCCAATCTTGCTCTGTAGTGGCGATTTCAAAGAATGAATCAATCTCGACAATTTCAATTGGTGTATCTGGTGGTTTTTCCAGGTTTTTAAAAATCAACTCTGGGTTAATTTCTGGTTTCTCAGCTAAAAATTCCCAAAGAAATACATCAAAAGGGTATTCTGATTCACTTGGAAATAAGAGGGAATGGGATGCTTCTTTGAGTTTTGCAAGTACGATCTTATTCGAGTTTTGGTTGGAGTCGAACATAATTTATAAAATTAACATAATTTATAAAAATACAATATCCCAATTATTGGCTCATCAATTGTATCATCCATGAGGGTGGGAAAACCCCACCCCTACAACAATTTGGGATGCCATATTTAGGATTTGTAACTGATGTCCAATTCCAAATATCTATAAATAACCATCTAAAAAATCATATACATCTTTCTCAAACAATAACTCTTCATCCCAAGAAGGTTCCGGATAAAGCATCCCTAATTTATTGATAACATCCGCTTCAATATCATCGCTATCCTGTCTGTCGAATAGTAATGTAAGTTCGGTCAAATCGCGTTCTTTCAAAGCCGCAATTGGTGGTGCATGACTTTCTTGCTTTTCTGCATTCATGTTATCACACCGTCCTTTTGTTAACTTACATGGAAAATTGCTAGTCACAGGATATAAATTCTAGAATACTCTAGCTGACAAAAAATGACAGTTAGATATGGTTTTATTTATTTAATATTTCTAATTTATTTGCTTCAAACCGGAAAATTATTGTTTAATAGTATTTACGCAAAAGTTTTTATTAACTATGCGATCGCTAAGTATTTCTACAGGCGTAAGTAATTTTATAGCAGATAATTAAACTGCAAAATTATTCGCTATTATTGTGAAATTCCCAACTTCCTAGAAAGTCGGGAATCTGATTTGAAAATATTGATGTCAGAGCAATATTACATCCAAATTTACTCTTTTTACTTAGAAATTGTAACCAATTCCTAACAGCAATCCAACATCAGTTGAATCTAGAAAAGCCGCATTAACTGACCCTGTAACTGTAAACCGATTACCCAAAGGTACATCAACACCACCTGTTAGCAATAAACCGATATCAGCATCATCGCTAGTTTCAATTGCCACACCTGCACCCACGTAAGGAGATATAGAAAAGGTTTGTTCACCCGTGGGGTTTGCTGATTGGGGTACAAAGTCAAAAGTAAGGGGAACCAGTACTAAAATATCATCTCCAAATACAGCCGATGGTCGCACAGAAAAGGCATTTGTGAGACCAATTTTACTGATAACAGCAAAGTTAGTTTCACCAAGTCCAGTATCCCCACTCAAGCCAATATTGCCAGCAACACCAAGATAACTTCTACCACCACGGGTTGTTCTACCAGGTGTAATGGTAGTATCAGTTTGGCTTAGTCCATCTAAGCTGACATCAGGTGGAATTAAAACTTGGTTAATGCCGTGAATCACGCCATTATTTGCTTGAATATCTGCTTGAATTACTTGAGCATTATTGACGGTAATTTGATTAGCATCGGTATTCACTTGCACATTCACAGGTCTTTTTTCAACAGTTTGTAATTCCCCTGTTTTCAGTTGACTAGCTGTTAACTGTCCTGGTACAACATGGTATTGCAAAATCCGAGTTAAGATTGCTTTATTCTCTGGTTTCTGCAAGTTTTGTAATGTTTCTTGAGGTAAGGCAGCAAAGGCAGTATCCGTAGGAGCAAAGATTGTGTATTGTCCTTGTTGTAGAGTAGATTCTAAACCTGCTGTCTGGATTAAAGAGGTCAAAGTATTAAAGGAATTATTCGCTGTTGGAGTTGAACCAGTACCTTGAGAAGCAGTTCCGGCGACAATATAATTTGCTGCGGGAACATTACTCGCAAGTGGTTGTACTTGTCCCAATCTGACCAAAGCTTGATATAAATGTGCTGCTGCTTCTGCTCTTGTCAAAGCAGCTTGAGGATTAAGAACTTTGATGTCGGGATAATTAACAATTAGGTTGGCATTTGTTGCTGCTGCGACTCTATCAACTGCATAGCTAGGAATTGCACTGGCATCTGTAAAGTAAGTATTAACAGCACTAGTATCGCTAGCAGTTAATCCTAAACCACTACCTAATGCCACGATCGCATCAACTTTGGCTATCCGTTGATTGGGTTGGAATCGATTTTGGGGATATCCAGACATAAATCCCGTTTCATAAGCTTCCTGTATTGCCTTCTCTGCCCAATAATTTGCAGGTACATCACTAAATCCACCTGCGGGTAGTTGTCTGACTGAATTCTGATTGAAAGCTTTTTGAATCATTGCTGCAAATTCAGCACGGGTTACTGGTTGCTCTGGTTTGAATGTGCGATCGCTAAATCCAACAATAATATTTCTCTGAGCTAGTGCTTGAATAAATGGACTTGCCCAGTAATCTTGCGAAACGTCACTAAAGCTTGTTGGAGATACTGTTGGTGATGGATTTGTAACTGGAGGTGTTTCTTGAGCAGAAACATCAACAGTAAATGCTAAAGGGCTAATTGCGGCAACTGTCAGTCCAAAGGAAACTAAAGTTGCTTTTGCTGATAATCGATGAAGAAAACTAAACATAAAAAATTCTCCTAAAAATGATAATCTCAAATACTCTAGATTTTTTAGTGCATTTCTGAAAATGTCAAAAAATATCCTAAGCTTTGTGGACGAAAAGCTCCCCACAAATTTTTCCCTGTGTTTCTGTTAGTTTCAGCGTAAATAGTCGCTAAAAACAATTCCGATTTTTCGATCTTATGGAATGAAATTTACTGGAAAAACTTCACTTATAGCTCATTTTTAGCGTTTTTCGAGCATCAATAACATCTACCTATTCAAAGATATTTGGCAGAGAATTAATATCTATCCAAGGATATATTTACAAATTACATAGGAATATTCTTGATCTATTAGTGAGGTAGGAGGAAACGAATTAAACAAGTATATCCAGAAATTGGTCTCAAAAAATCAAAAATTATTTACTGTTATTTTAGTATTTTTAAAGTTGCACTTTACGCTTACTTTATTTATAAATAATTTTTTACCCAATTCTTAACTCATTCTCAGCCAATACTCAGACGAACAAGATGAAAGCAAGCCAAAATTAAATAACAATTAAGCACCTCGCAGCGCGATCGCTCTTTAAATTGTTACATAATGTAAATATAATGATAACTAGACGATACCTTTTATGTTTTAGTACTGCAGTACTATTAGGCAAATTGCAATCTTGCTATCCAAATCGGAGAACACCCATGACAACATCAAAAGACCAATATCAAGTCAGTAAAACAGAACAAGAATGGCAAAAACTTTAACACCGGAACAATTCCGTGTTTTGCGTAAACATGGGACAGAAAGGGCAGGAACAAGTCCATTAGATAAAGAATACGGGAAAGGTACTTATAATTGTTCTGGATGTGGGCAAGCGCTATTTACCTCCGACACCAAGTTTAACAGTGGCACGGGATGGCCTAGCTTTTTTGCGCCAATCGAAGGTGCGATCGCAACTACTACTGATAAATCATTATTCATGACAAGGGTTGAAGTACACTGTAGTAATTGCGGTGGACACTTAGGACATGTATTTGGTGATGGTCCCAAACCCACTGGTCAACGCTACTGTATGAACGGAGTTTCATTAAATTTCGTACCCAGCGAAGAATAATCAATCAGCAATAGCAAATATCATGGGAGGAATCTCTGTTCCTCCTAAATACAACTTCGTTAATAATACAGAAGTGTTACCGCATATCGTGCAAACAGGAGAGTGTCAAATGCAGGCTAATGGGGATATCCAAAACCAAACTCAGGTAATTGTGATTGGTGGAAGTATTGCTGGGTTGCTAGCTGCACAAACTTTATCGCGATATTTTCATCAAGTGACAATTATCGAACGCGATCACCTCCCCAAGCAACCCGAATTCCGTCATGGTGTTCCCCAATCCCACCATTTACACGCTTTACTCAAACAGGGGCAGAATATTCTAGAAGAAATTTTTCCTGGTTTCAAAGCCGAACTAGCTGCTGCTGGTGCCCCACTTGTGGACGTGATAGGGGATTTTCAATGGTTTGGTTGGCGCGGTTTGCATCCGCAATTTGTATCAAATTTTCAGATATACTTATGCAGTCGGGATTTGGTAGAGCATCTAATTCGCTGTCGTCTAGAAGCAAATCCTCAAGTTCAATTTGTCCAAGGAATGGTAACAGGTTTATTGGCAGACTCCCAACAAAATGTCACGGGTGTCAAGTTGCGAATTCTCAAGGGCAAAGAACATGGGACAACAAATGAAACCGAACAATCTGCTAATTTAGTCGTAGATGCAAGCGGACGCAATTCTCAAATCCCAAAGTGGTTGACTGCAATGGGTTATGCACCTCCAGAAGAAACCAAAATTAACTCATTTTTAGGATACGCAAGCCGTTGGTACGAGTATACAGAATCGCTGCAACCAGGTATGAAAGGTGCAATGATTGTATCGCAAGCACCCGATCGCAAACGGGGAGCAGTGTGGTTTACAGTTGAGGGAAATCGTCTCGTACTCACATTGGCAGGTATTGCCAAAGATTATCCTCCCACTGACGAAGCTGGATTTTTAGAATTCGCTAAAAGTTTGCGATCGCAGCAACTCGATTCGACGGGAGCATCGCGTTATCTAGATGACTTCATTGCTGATGCTAAACCAATATCACCAATCTACGGGTATCAAAATACCGAAAATTGCCGCCGACATTACGAAAAATTATCACATTTTCCCAATGGCTTGATTGTTTTGGGGGATGCATTTTGCTGTTTTAACCCCGTTTATGGACAAGGTATGACAGTTGCAGCTTTGGAGGCAGTTACATTAGATCGATGCTTGCAACAACATTTGGCTAAAGGTGGTAACGCTTCATATCTTCCGCATTTCTCCCACACTTTACACCGCAAATTAAGCAAAACTGTAGATGTACCCTGGATGATGGCAACAGGTGAAGACTTTCGCTGGCAAAGTACTGAAGGGGGAAAACAAAACTTTATTGACCGGATTATGCAATACTACACCGATCAAATAATTCTTGCAGGTGCAGAAAATCCGAAAATGCATCAGCTTTTTATCGAAGTTTTCCACCTAACTAAACCACCTACCGCTTTTTTACATCCCCATGTGGTGATGATTGTGGTAAGACGCTGGTTGCGAAATACTCTTAGCCACAAATTTATTTCATCGCGATCGCTTTCTTCCCCTAAACAACTCTTAACCCAAGCACTAGCACTATCCCGACCTAAAGACAGATAATCTATAGGAGGTTCCTCACAGTTCAGTGAAAATGTGCATCGAATTTGGACGGGAAATTTGTGGTCATCTGGACACAGCAGAATCACGGGAATGGTTAGTTACAAATGGTATTGGTGGTTTTGCTTGTGGGACAGTGGCAGGACTGCTAACACGTCGCTATCACGGGCTTTTGGTTGCAGCACTCAAACCCCCACTAGGGCGTACTTTGCTACTGACTAAGCTCGACGAAACTGCCGTCTACGATAACCATACTTACCCTTTACATGCTAACCGTTGGGCAGATAGTATTGTCAGTCCCCAAGGATTTCGTCACATCGAACGGTTTAGACTCGAAGGAACTATTCCTGTTTGGGATTTTGCTTGTGGGGATGCGCTGTTAGAAAAACGGGTTTGGATGCAGCAAGGGGAAAATACAACTTACGTTCAATACTCGCTGCGACGGGGAACTCAACCGTTGAAACTGACGCTCAAAGCAATGGTAAATCACCGTGATTATCACAGTAGCACCCAAGCAAACGGTTGGAAAATGGCAATTGAAGAGGTTGAGGGAGGAATCTCTGTAACTGCTTATCCAGGGGCAACATCATTATATTTGTTTGCAGAAACTCCAATAGCGCAAAGTACCCGTCTTCCCAGAGCGATCGCATCTCCCGTTCATAATTGGTACTATGGTTTTGATTTAGCTGTCGAACGTTACCGAGGACTAAGTGACAGCGAAGATCATCTTCATGCTGGGACATTTCAAATCACCCTTAACCCTGGAGAATCTTTTACTTTTGTTGCGAGTACGCAAAACCAAGTCAAATCTAGCAATTCCAAGCAGAATGGTGAAACTGCCTTAAAATCACGTCATACTTACGAGCAAAAATTATTAGAACTTTGTAAAAATCAGTATTCATCGAAATTCTCAGAGTCTCCTGCTTGGATCGAACAATTAGTCCTAGCAGCAGACCAATTTATTGTCGAACGTTCATCAGCCGAAGAACCCCACGGTAAAACCATTATTGCTGGTTATCCCTGGTTTGGTGACTGGGGAAGAGACACAATGATTAGTTTACCAGGATTAACTCTCGCGACGGGAAGACCAGAAGTAGCTCGTTCAATTCTCCGCACTTTTGCGAAATATGTAGACATGGGAATGCTACCTAACCGCTTTCCAGATGCGGGGGAAATACCCGAATATAACACCGTCGATGCAACGCTCTGGTATTTCGAGGCAATTCGTGCTTACCATAGCGCTACAGAAGATGATACTTTACTCGAACAACTTTTTCCCGTACTTGCAGATATCATCGACTGGCACTGTCGGGGAACCCGTTATAATATCCACCTCGATGCAGCAGATGGTTTGCTGTACGCAGGGGAAAATGGTACCCAATTAACTTGGATGGATGCCAAAGTCGATAACTGGGTAGTAACACCACGCATTGGCAAACCAATCGAAATAAATGCACTTTGGTACAATGCTTTGCGAACAATGGCAAATTTTGCCCGTCGCATTGGCAAACCACACCAAGAATATAATGCGATCGCGGATCGAACTTTGGTAAAATTTTCCCGCTTTTGGAATCCCAAAACTAATTATTGTTATGATGTTTTGGATACACCCGATGGGAATGATGGCTCGTTACGTCCCAATCAATTATTTGCTGTTTCCTTACCAGAAAGTCCTCTATCGAGTATTCAACAACGCTCTGTAGTCGATATTTGTGGACGTTTTTTACTAACTTCCTATGGTTTGCGATCGCTCAGTTCTGGAGAAACTAATTACCAGGGTAATTACGCAGGAAATCAGTATCAAAGAGATAGTGCTTATCACCAAGGTACGGTGTGGGGATGGTTGCTAGGTGCATTTGTTTCCGCCCATCTCAAGGTATACAATAACCATGCACAAGCACGTAAATTTCTCGAACCAATGGCAAATCATCTTTGCGATCGCGGAGTTGGTAGTTTGAGCGAAATTTTTGATGGGGATGCACCATTTACCCCACGAGGTTGTTTTGCCCAAGCTTGGACGGTTGCGGAGGTTTTGAGGGTTTGGGAGTTTTTAAACGCAGAGGTTCGCTAAGGTTAGCGCAGAGGTTCGCAGAGTTAGAGTTTGTTGGCTATACGTTTAATACCTTCTTTGAGCTGGAGGACATTAAAATTGAGTAGGAGACCGAGTTTACAATTGGCGAGTTTGAGGTAAGTTAAAAGTTGTACTGTGTGAATCGGTTTGATAGATTCTACGGATTTTACTTCGATAATTACTTTATTTTCGACAATTAGATACCAATCGATAAACACAATCTAATTGTACTTCTTCGTAAATAAGAGGTAGTGGAACTTGCTTATCTACCTTCAATCCTTTCTTTCTCAACTCATAATATAAACATTCCTCATAAGCTGATTCTAACAAACCTGCTCCTAAAACAGTATGCACCCTCATTGCACAACCAATTATTAATCCACTCAAATCATTCTCATACATTCTCAGCGTACCTCTGCGCTTACCTTTGCGTCCCTCTGCGTTAAAATCAAGTAATAATTTCCTTGCTGGGGACATGCTATATTCATGAATGATTATATAAGTATTTATTCGTAGGTTTAATGAAGTTTTTGCAAATTTTTTAATTAAATATCCCCAGAAGTCGGGGATATTAGGACTACTCTAGCTATGTATAAAGACACACTAAACTGCACCTTTATTTATATTTACTTACAATCCCATTACTAAACGATAATGTGCTTCTAATTCAGCCACGGTTTTAGATTTTCGCTGGGTTTGCCATTGACTATTTTTAAATAATTCTTGCCGCAAATTATCAACATCAATCGTTGTCACTTGACCATTAGCAACAACTTGCTTTCCATTCACCCAAGCACTATCTACGATATTAGTCGGACGACCAAGAACCAATAAACCAATAGGATCGGTACGCGGTAATAACGATAAACTGGTTAAATCGTAAAGTACTAAATCAGCTTTTTTACCAACATCTAAGGAACCTAATTCATCATCCATATTTAACCCGATCGCACCACCCAATGCAGCCATTTCTATAGATTGACGTGGTGTAATCCAATGCTGATAATCAAAATCGGTTACGTTGTGTAAAATCGAACCAATCTTAATTGCTTCGAGTAAATCTTGGGAATCGTTACTCGAAGCACCATCACAACCAAAGGAAACATTTACCCCAGCTTGACGATATTTTAAAATTGGGGCAATTCCACTACCCAAACGTAAATTACTTAAAGGATTGTGAACAACAGTTGATTTCGTCTCCGCTAGAATTTTAATATCTCCATCAGTCAAGTGAACGCAATGCGCTAGCGATGTGCGGGAATCTAAATAGCCAATGCGCTGCAAATGCTCAACTGCGGTACAACCATATTTTTCCTGGGCTAATTTCTCCTGCGCTTTCGTTTCCAATAAATGGGAATGTCGGCAAAGGTTATATTTGTCGCTTAATTCTGCACATCCTGTAAATAAAGCATCGGTACATAACTGAATTCCCGTTGGTGCAACCGCAATACTCACACCGATATCAGGGTTATGAAACAGCTTAACAGCCTCTTCGATAATATCCAAAGTCGCTTGAGTCGAACGAAAATAAGCTTCGTGATTTTGCTTCGTATCTCCAGCAGGAATCCCCGCAGCTAAGGATTCATCCTGAATTAATGGGGCAATCACAGCACGAATACCAACTTCTTGATAAGCACGTACAGCAGTTGCGATCGTTTCCAACTCTTGACCAGGAATTAAAACCAGATGATCGACAACGCTAGTACCTCCGGAAAGTAGGGTTTCCACAGCAGTACCCAATGCACTCAAATAAACTTTTTCGATATCAAGGGGAGCAAAATCGTAAAGTTCCGCTAGCCATAATTCTAAGGGGAACATCGACATTATCCCCCGTTGCCACATCTCCGATGAGTGGGTGTGAGCATTGACCAAACCAGGTAGTAACAGCTTATTCTCAGCAAATATTGACGTACCAACACCATCAATTTGTGGAGAAATAGCACTAATTTTGCCACCTGAAACCCCTACAGATAGTGTAGTGTAATCATCCTCTGTGGCAATTAAAGCGTTCTCAATCGTAAAGTCCATGCTTGTAACCTTAATTAAGTAATTAGACTCAGCAAACGATTTTCGAGTTAAAAAAGAGGAGAGACGACCCACCCAGAGACGACCCACCGGGTCGTCTTTACAATTAATCAAATCCCCAATTTTTATGAATCTACCCCTTCGGAAACTAGGAATAGCACCAAATGCTTGGACAGTAAATCAGGAAATAGCAGATATTACCCGTCCATCAGAAACCCCACAACCCGTTATCTTAGCAACTGCGACCAAACAGGTACGTGTCGATTTGGCAAAAACTGCTATCCTGGTGATCGATATGCAAAATGATTTTTGTCATGCTGATGGTTGGTTATCACATATTGGTGTAGATGTCACCCCAGCAAGACAACCGATTAAACCCTTACAAAATTTATTACCCATACTCAGACAAGCAAATATCCCGGTAATCTGGCTAAATTGGGGTAATCGTCCCGACTTGATGAATATTAGTGCCAACGTATTGCACGTATATAATCCTACAGGTGAAGGGATTGGACTATGCGATCGCTTACCTGCAAATGGGGCAGAAGTTCTTATGGAAGGTAGTTGGGCAGCTGCGGTAGTGGATGAACTCGAACAGTTACCTCAAGATATTAAGGTGAGTAAATATCGGATGAGTGGGTTTTGGGATACTCCTTTGGATAGTATCCTGCGTAACCTGGGACGCACGACAATATTATTTGCTGGTGTGAATGCCGATCAATGTGTGATGGCTACATTACAAGATGCTAACTTTTTAGGTTATGACTGCATTTTGGTTGAAGATTGTACTGCGACAACTTCACCAGAATATTGCTGGCAGGCAACTATATATAATGTGAACCAATGCTTTGGTTTTGTGACGAATTCAGAAGCAATTCAAAAAGCGCTGAGTGCTGGGAAATAAGAGATGTTAATTAAGGAATCTGAATTAAAGAAAATACAACTATTGATGGTGTAGATTAATGTTTGTTTACGCTCTTCTCTCATATAAAGTACAAATAATTGCATATTGATTGTTGATATTAATGTTGGGTTACGCAAAGCCTCCAACCAACCTACAAACGGAATCAAATAAAATATAGTTCCTGATTGTTTAGGTTAATGTTGGGTTATGCAAAGCCTCCACCCAACTTACCAATTCCCCAATTCTCAATGCCCAATTCCCAATTCTCAATTCCCAATTAACTATTTAACAGGAGATAATTAAATGTACGTTAAAAGTTGTGTGATTCCGATTGTTAAATCTCCCAAAGATTACCAAACCTATCGTATTAGTCCTCAAGATAGTAATCGATTGGCAATTATTTTTGATACGGCAAGTGCAAATACTTCTTTAACTTGTTGTATAGAAATTTTTGATGTAGGTGGGAAAACACCACCAAATCGCCATCAATGGGCTGTAGAAATGTTTTTTGTTCTCAAGGGTGAAGGTGAGGCTCTTTGCGATGGTAAGAGTATGCCAATCAAAACTGGAGATAGTTTATTAGTCCCGCCAACAGGAACTCATCTAATCAGAAATACGGGTTCATCGCGTTTATACACATTAACAATTATGGTTCCCAATGAGGATTTTTCAGAGCTAATTCGTAGTGGAATCCCAGTCGAATTGGATGAAGAAGATATGTCAGTATTAGGTCGATTAGTCGCATGATTTTTATATACTTTTAATTTTTAATAATCCTGTTAAAATTAAATCAATTCTACTTCCAGGAGATTGAAAAAATGACATATATCTCCCCCAAAATACTTACCAAAGAGTATTTTATTTCTGAATACCGAGACAATCCCCGCTATGAATTGGCAGACGGAGAACTAATCGACATGGAACCCACTGGTCCTCATGAAACAGTGAGCGGCAAAGTTGCAACCAAAATTGGTATACACTTTGTTTCAGAACAACTTCCCTGGTTTATTCCTCGTACTTGTCTAATTTACCCCTTTGCAGATGCTGCTACAGCTCGTCGTCCTGATGTTGTAGTTCTTGATGAAACCGTTCTCGATCGCGAACCTCTCTGGGAGCGAGAACCTGTAATTACACTGGGGCGTTCAATCAAGTTAGTAGTTGAAGTTGTCAGTACTAACTGGGAAACTGATTATGCTCGGAAAGTCGAAGAATATGCGCTTTTAGGCATTCCCGAATATTGGATTGTGGATTATCGAGGGTTAGGTGGTGTCGCATTTATCGGTAAACCAAAACAACCAACCTTTACTGTCTGTCAACTTGTTGAAGATATCTATATTCAACAACAATATCGATTAAACCAATTAATTAACTCACCGCTTTTCCCCCATCTTCAACTTCGTTTAAATGACATTCTGCCTCGTTAAACCTATCAAAACCTATCAAATGGCGAATAGTTTAACTTTGAGCAAACTAAAAGTGGACACAACTATAATACTGGTTATATAATTCCGGTGCTTTAGCAATTATTCAGTATTATTGCGGTTGTACCGTAAGCTCAAGGTGACAATCTTTAATAAGATAAAATTCATGAGACAAAGCCGGAAAATAATCAAGTTAGTTGTGGGTTTTTGGGGTGCATTTGCAGCAATACAAATTTGTGGAGGTACATTAGCAACAGCCGCAGATAAGTTGGTGGTGCGATTTGGCGCTTTTTCCGAATCGATGACATTAGCAGAATTGCGTGCGATCGCAGAAACGGGAAAATTCCCTGATGGTTATGAAATTTATACAAAACGACTATCACCACAGCAACGTACTCAAGTAATTTCGGCACTGCGAACAAATATGCCTGTCAGTGTTGTCACTGTTAATAATTTATTAAGTACCCGCATCGGTACGACTATTCTCAGGGATTTAACGACGGTAATCAAACGGGAAGATACTGCTGGTTTGCAAGCGTTACGAGCAGGTTTAGTCTTGGGTTCGACTACTCCCCAAGGATTATCCGTTTTGTCCTTTATTGCTGCCTATCCCAGCAAACAATTAGAAATCGATCTCAAGCAAGCGTTTCAAGTTGCAGGTACGTTTAACATCGCTTTCTGGCAGACACAGCGCTTTATGGAAGCGATTGCACCTCGTCTCAGTAGTCGCAAAACCGATTTAAAGTTACCTTTTGACCCTTCGCAACCGGGTTCAGGGCAAGTCCAGGTAATGAAGTTTACATTAGATGACCAAAAACGACAGCGAATATTACCTGTTGATTTGTACTGGTCAAATATTCTCACCCCAGACAAACCTGTAATAATTTTGTCCCACGGATTGGGTTCTGTACGTACTGAAATTAAATATTTAGCGGAGCATTTAGCATCCCACGGATATGCAGTGGTAGCATTCGAGCATCCCGGTAGTAATCAAGCAAACCTGAATGCGGCACTTGCTGGTAAAAATAGGATTATGAAACCGCAAGAATTTCTCGAACGTCCCCAAGATATTAGTTTCATTTTAGACCAACTAGCAGCCAAAAACCGTAGCTCTAATTTTCCCCTTGCAGGCAAACTTGCGAATAATAATGTCATGGTGTTGGGATATTCGTTTGGTGGCAGTACAGCCTTAGCGTTAGGTGGTGCAGAATATCAACTCGAACGACTCAAACAACGCTGCAAAGAGAATATTTCTGTTTTGAGTTTGGGTGAAGGTATGCAATGCATTGCCCAAGAATTACCCGAAAATAACTATCAATTACGCGATATTAGAGTTAAACAAATTATTGCCTTTAGCCCCAGCACATCATTATTATTCGGTGATACAGGTTTAAGCAAAATCGAAATTCCCACACTCATGCTGGCAGCATCTGCCGACAAAACCACACCTGCACTCACAGAACAAATAGTTGGTTTCGATCAAATGCGATCGCCTAAATGGCTAGTTGGTATAATGGGAGCCACCCATCTCAGTGTTAAAGACCCTAGTGCGACAATGGATCAACGGGGTAAAATTGATACTCCCATCAGTGGGGGTGAAGTTGTCGGGGAAGAAGCAGTGGATATTCGCAACTATGTCAAAGGTATAACGCTAGCATTTGCGGCACAATTGACTCCAGAAGCTAAAAGTTACCAAGTATTTCTTACACCTGACTATGCTCAATATGCTTCTACCACAGCATTTCCCATCTGTTTAGTTACGCAGATTCCACCTGATGCGATGAACATAGTCAAAGAGTTTACACAAAAGTGAGTGTTAGCGCTAGTGTAACGCACAATTTATAAGGAATAAGGACTTAGTGCGTTACGAAATCTGTTAATAAAAGCACTCTATAATACTTAATTCAATTCAACATTCAAACCGAATTCCCATATATTAAGCTACTAGTACAGTTCGGCGGAAATAAACCAACCATTCTAAGTGACAAAAAGCTTTTTAAAATGAGCTTTATTCCTTCTGCCTTCTGCCTTCTGCCTTCTGCCTTCTGCCTTCTGCCTTCTGC